>JBFMCS010000051.1 GCA_040754315.1 Bacillota bacterium | reverse complement strand
CCATGAGAGGCCAGTATCTGAGCGGTTTTTGCCAAAACCGGATGAGGTCTTTCGGCACATGGATAGTCCAAAGCTTCCCAGACTAACTGGATGGCAGGGAGAGACTCAAGATACTTGACCTGTCTTCTGCGCTTAACCGAAGGCCGCCTGCCAGGGAGCATCCCGTTGAGAACCCGAATAGCGTGTTTTCTGTGATAGCCAAGCACATTCACTACTTCGTCTATCATGGCAGTCTTGGCTGATTGACTCCCGGTCTTGCAGTACCGTTCATGCATCTTCTCCAAGTACTCTTTACGGCTGCTCACTGACATCCTCACTAAGACCCCCCGTCGCGGTAACATTCTGTCGCGAGTGAGCCACTCCTCTTTGGGTAGCATTATAGGTTAGTGATTGCGACCCCTTACATCAATCGCCCGCGTGTGCTACAATACTGGCAGGTGCCTTCGGGGCAAGGTGAGGGGACAACCCCAATTCCTGACCGGTGGTGATGCCTCCTCCGGGAGGACGAGCCCATCAGCCTCAGCGTTTGAGCCGGTGAGAATCCGGGGCCGACAGTATAGTCTGAATGGGAGGAGGCGTCTGGCGAGGACACAGCCCCTGGTTTTCGTGCACCTCAAAGGACGCGGCCCCGGCGGCAAGCCGGGGCTTTTTGTGATCCCCTGGCACCGAATCTCTCTGGGAGAGGTGGGGATCTGTATGAGGTTCACTACTCGGGATCTGGCTGTGGTGGGACTGATGGGCTCCATGACCTGCGTGGCTACGCTTTTTTTCAAGGTGCCAGGGCCCTTCGGCTACTACCACCTGGGGGACGGCATAATCTACCTTGCCGCTTGGCTCTTTGGGCCCGTCACCGGCGCCCTGGTGGGGGCAATCGGCTCTTCTGGAGCAGACCTCATCGGAGGCTTCGCGGTGTGGGCCCCGTGGACCCTCGTTATCAAAGGGCTCACAGGCTACCTGGTGGGGAGGCTGGCCCGGAAGGCCGGGAATACCCTGGGCCTGGCAGGGGCCATGGCCGTGGGCGCCTTGGTCACCATCGGAGGTTACGGACTGGTCACTTCCGTGCTGTATAGCCCCGAGGCGGTGGTCATCGAGCTCTACGGGAACCTGGTCCAGACCGGCGCCGGGATAGTGATAGCGCTGCTGGGGGCCACGGCACTTCGCTCGCGGGTGAAGTCACGCTAGATCTGGCATCACAGGGTCGGCGGACCGCAGGCCTTCCGCGCATGCGGTCCGCTTCGACATTTCCTGGAGAATACTGCCCGTACAACGGACAACCCCACTGTGCCGTGAACTTCAGCGAGTTGAAACCTGCTCTGAGCAGGTGGGTGCCCTCCCGACTACCTTACATGTCCCTTCGCGGGCCTATGCGCCGAAGCCGGAGCCCGGGCTCCCTTTGTCGTGGTGTTGGCTTTAACTCACCGATTTTACACGCACACAGCAGGGCTAATCCCTTATGCTGGCTACATCATATCACAGGCAGGGGCGGCCTTCAAGGAACCAGGCATCCCGCAGGCCGGTTATATTTGGGAAGATTCAAGTCAAGCGCAAGTGTAATTCCCGGAGCTGGCGTTCTCCCACGGGGGACGGAGCACCGGTCATGAGACAACTGGCCTTGGCCGTCTTGGGAAAGGCAATCACGTCCCTGATGCTATCGTTTCCGTTGAGGAGCATCACCATCCTGTCCAGTCCCAGGGCAATGCCTCCGTGAGGAGGTGTGCCGTACTCGAAGGCATCCAGAAGGTAGCCGAACTTCTCCCTGGCCTCCTCATCCCCCATGCCCAGGGCCCGGAATACCTGTTCCTGGACACCCCGCTTGTGGATCCGGATGCTGCCTCCACCCAGCTCCACCCCGTTGAGGACAACGTCATAGGACTTGGCCCTGACCAGTCCGGGGCTGCCCTCAAGCGCCGGCAGGTCGGCGTCCCTGGGGGCCGTGAAGGGGTGATGCACCGAGACGTACTTCCCTTCCTCCTCACTGAACTCCAGGAGTGGGAAGTCGGTAACCCAGGTGAACCCTAGGCCCTCCCTGCGCAGGTCAAGCCTGGCGGCCATTTCGACCCTGAGGGAACCCAGGACAGGTGCTACCACACCCTCCGGGCCGGCCACCACCAAGCCCAGGTCTCCAGGAACGGCGTCCAGGACTGCCCGGAGACGCCCCAGCTCCCCCTCGGAGAGGAACTTCACCGTGGGTGACCTGACCTGCTCATCCTCGAAGACGAACCACAGGAGGCCGCTGGCGCCCAGATCCTGGGCCCTGGCCACCGTCTCATCCAGCTCCCGGCGGGAGAACCTACCCCCTCCCTTCACCCTGAAACCCCGGACCACTCCACTGGCAAGTGCCTCCTGGAACACCCTGAAGCCAGTCCCCTGGAACACACCGGCCAGGTCGTAAATCTCCATCCCATAGCGCCGGTCCGGCCTGTCCGTGCCGTACCTGAGCATGGACTCGTCGTAGGTTATGCGAGGGAATGGAAGGGGAACGTCAATTCCCAGCGTGGTATGGATGACGTACTGGAGCATCTCCTCGGTCCCCTGGATGACATCCTCCATATCCACGAAGGCCATCTCCACGTCTACCTGTGTGAACTCCGGCTGCCGGTCAGCCCTGAGGTCCTCGTCCCGGAAGCAGCGCACCACCTGGAAGTAGCGCTCCATCCCGCCCACCATCAGGAGTTGCTTGAAGAGCTGGGGCGACTGGGGCAGCGCGTAGAAGCGGCCAGGGTTCACCCGGCTCGGCACTAGGTAGTCCCGGGCACCCTCAGGGGTGCTCCTGGTCAGGACCGGGGTCTCGATCTCGTAGAACCCCCTAGAGTCGTAGAAGTCCCTTACCGCCTTCACCACGCGGTGGCGAAAGGCAATGCTCTTCTGGAGCATCTGGCGCCTCAAGTCAAGGTACCGGTACTGGAGGCGAAGCGCCTCCTCCACCTCGGTGTTCTCGTTTATGGGGAAGGGGGGCGTCCTGGCGGGGTTGAGGATCTCGCAACGGTCGACGTAGATCTCCACCTCCCCTGTTTCCAGGGCAGCGTTTATCCTGCCCTCCGGCCTCAGGTCAAGCCTGCCCTCCAGGGCCACCACGTACTCGGACCGGAGCTCCTTGGCCATATTGAAGGTATTCCCGTCCACATCGGGGCTGAACACCGCCTGGACGATCCCGCTCCGGTCCCTGACATCAACAAAGATCAGCCCACCGTGATCCCTTGAGCGGTGCACCCAGCCCGTGACCCCGACCATCTCCCCGGCCTGGGAACGACTGAGGTCCCCGCAGCGGTGGGTGCGCTTGAGATGCTCCATCTAAACACCAATCCTTTCCGCTATGAAGGAGCCCACCTTGTCAAAGGGCACCTCTTCCTGCTGGCCAGAGGCCATCTCCTTCACCAAGGCCCGCCTTTTTATGGCTTCCTCATCTCCCACTATGACTGTGTACCGGACCCCGAGCCTCCCTGCGTGACGCATCTGGGCCTTGAGGCTCCTGTCCATGTGATCCATCTCCGCCTGGATGCCGTGGCGCCGGATATCCCTGACCAGGGTCACTGCGTCGCAGCCCCTGTCACCGGCCATCGCCACGAAGCACTGGGCCTCCTCCTGGCCGGGAAGGCTAACGCCGCTCCCCTCCAGGGCCATGATGAGCCTCTCGATACCCAGCCCGAAGCCCACCCCAGGGGTGGGGGGGCCGCCACACTCCTGGGCGAGTCCATCGTAACGCCCTCCCGAACACACGCTGCCCTGGGCCCCCAGGGCGCCGTGGACGATCTCGAACACAGTGCGGGTGTAGTAGTCCAAGCCCCTCACCAGGTGTGGGTCAAGGTCGAAGGGCACCTGGAGCCCTCCAAGGTACTCCTGGACATGGGCCAAGTGGACGCTACACTCATCGCAGAGGTAATCCCCCATGGCAGGCGAGTCCTGTACCAGGGCCCGGCACTCCGGCCGCTTGCAGTCAAGAACCCTGAGGGGGTTCTGGACAAGCCGGCGGGAGCAGTCCGGGCAGAGCCCCTCCTTAGCGGAGAGGTACTTCACCAGGCGCTCCCGGTATGCCGACCGGCACCGGGGGCAGCCAATGCTGTTCAGTCTCACCTCAAGGCCGCGAAGACCCACCATCTCGAAGAAGTCCATGGCAAGGGCAATGGTCTCCACGTCCACCGAGGGCTGGGCCGAGCCTATCGCCTCAACCCCCAGCTGGTGGTGCTGCCTGAGCCGGCCTGCCTGGGGCCGCTCGTAGCGGAAGATGGGGCATATGTAGAACATCTTCACCGGCTGGGGATCTGCGTGAAGTTTGTTTTCCAGGTAGGCCCTGACCGTGGGCGCAGTACCCTCGGCCTTCAGGGTAATGCTGCGATTGCCCCGGTCCGTGAATGTGTACATTTCCTTCTGGACAATATCGGTGCTCTCGCCTACGCCCCTTTGGAAGAGCTCTGTGTGCTCGAAAACAGGGGTCCTGATCTCCCCGTAGGAGTAGCGCCGGCACACCTCCCGGAAGGTCGCCTCAGCGTGCCGCCACTTGCCGGCATCCCCCGGGAGGATGTCGTTGGTGCCCCTGGGCCTGCTAATCAACATGAACGCCGCCTCCTGGCGCTTTTGGGTATATTCTACACAGCACGTAGCCTGTGGGCAACCTCACAGGAAGGGGTTCGAGGACCTCTCGTCCCCGATGGTGGAGGACGGCCCATGACCCGGGTACACCAGGGTATCCTCAGGCAGTATGAGTAGCTTCTCCCTGATGGATGCGATAAGCGTCTCGAGGTTGCCCCCGGGAAGGTCGGTCCTGCCTATGGAACCCGAAAAGAGGGTATCACCGGTAAACAGGATGCCATCACCGTAGAGGCAGATCCCCCCAGGGGTGTGGCCAGGGGTGTGGATTACCTCCAGCGATATCTCCTGGCCCACAAGTACGCTGTCCCCCTCCTTGAGCAGCCGGTCCGGCTGGCCCGGCTTGGCCGAGAAGGGCGAAAGAAGGGTGAGGTTCTTGAGGGAGCTTTTCGTGTAAGGCTCGTCTGCCTCGTGTATGAGAAGGTCTGCCCCTGTCGCGTTCTTGACCTCCAGGTTGGCACCAATGTGGTCAACGTGCGCGTGAGTGTTCACTATGGTGGTCACCCTCAGTCCCATCCTTGCCACCATATCAAGGATTCGCTTGGGTTCGCTGCCTGGGTCAATCACCAGGCCCTCCTTTGTCCTCTCGCAGCCCAAGATGTAGCAGTTGGCCTGGAAAGCCCCCACAGCCACCATGTCCAGTTTCATCGCTCTCTCCTCCCCGGGCCCGCCTCACCCGTGTCAAGGATGAGGGTCACGGGACCGTCGTTCTCCAGTCTCACCATCATGTGGGCTCCAAAGACGCCCACCTTCACCGGCACACCCCGCTTTCGCAGGGCCTCCACGAAGCCCTCGTAAAGAGGCCTGGCCTCCTCGGGGCAAGCGGCCTGCGTGAAACTGGGCCTTCTCCCCTTCCGGGTATCCCCGTACAGCGTGAACTGGGAAATGGCCAGCACCTCGCCACCCACCTCATGAAGGCCAAGATTCATCCTGCCCGCTTCATCCTCAAACACCCGCAAACAGGCCACTTTCTCCGCCAGGTACGACACATTCGCCAGGGTGTCCTCGGACCTCACCCCCAGGAGCACCAGGAAGCCCCTGCCTACCTCTGCTACCACCTGGTCATCCACGCGCACGCTGGCTCGGGAAACCCGCTGGATCACCGCCCTCAAGTACTGTTCCTCCCTGTAATTTCCTTCGTAACCCGGCGCACCTCCAGCACGTCTGGTATCTTGGAGATCTGCCGGCGCAGGGTTTCCAGCTGCTTCAGGTCCCGGATCTCCAGGACCAGCCGGAAGATGGCCATCTTTTTCCGCTTGGATGTCATGACCTTCGCCGAGGTAACGTTCACACCAGCATCCGACAGGATATGGGCCACATCAGACAGGAGTCCAGGCCTGTCTGCGGCGTCTACCTCGAGCTCCACTGGATACACCGCGTGGGCGGTATCGTCCCAGCCCACTTCCATCAGGCGGTCCTGGTCATCCACGAAATCGGTGACGTTGGGGCAGTCCATGCGGTGTATGGTGAGGCCTCGCCCCCGGGTTATGTAACCTATTATGGGGTCTCCAGGGACCGGGTTACAGCAACGGGCGAACTTTACCAGGAGGTTGGTTACCCCCTTGACCCGTACTCCCTCCCCGGGCGCCCCCGGGGCAGGCTTTGCCTCCTTGTCATCGGGCAAGAGCGGAACGGGCACGTGATCCTTCTTCCACTCTTCCCTGATCTTGCTGGTGACCGCTCCCGCAGTGAAGCCCCCGTACCCTATGGCAGCCAGGAGATCCTCCGGGGACTGCAGGTTCAGCTTCCTGGCCGCAGCCTCCATGTAGTGGTCAGCAGTGAAGTCATGAACATCAAAGCCCTGGCGCTTGACCTCCTTCTCCAGGAGTTCCCGCCCCCGGGCAATGTTCTCATCCCGCCTCTCCCGCTTGAACCACTGGCGTATCCGGTTCTTGGCCCCGGAGGTCTTGACTACCTTCAGCCAGTCCGCGCTGGGGCCTGGTGACTGCTTGCTGGTGAGGATCTCCACTATCTCGCCGTTCTGGAGCTTGTAGTCCAGGGGTACGATTCTGCCGTTCACCTTGGCCCCTACGCAGCGATGTCCCACCTCCGTATGGATGGAGTAGGCAAAGTCTATCGGGGTGGCCCCTGCCGGCAGGTCCATCACATCGCCCTTGGGCGTGAACACGAATACCTCGTCGGAGAAGAGGTCGATCCGCAGGGACTCCATGAACTCCCGGGCATCCCTCATGTCCCGCTGCCATTCCAAGACCTGCCGCATCCAGGAGAGTTTCTTGTCAAACTCCCGGTCCCCTGGAGACTCCTCCTTGTAGCGCCAGTGGGCGGCGATCCCGTACTCGGCGGTACGGTGCATCTCCCAGGTCCTTATCTGCACCTCAAATGGGTCTCCCCGGGGCCCGATGACGGTTGTGTGAAGGGACTGGTACATGTTGGACTTGGGCATGGCAATGTAGTCCTTGAACCGGCCGGGGATGGGCTTCCATAGGGAGTGGGCTAGTCCCAGGACCGCATAGCAGTCCTTAACGGTATCAACTATTATCCTGAAGGCCATCAGGTCATATATCTCGGAGATGTCCTTTTGCTGCTTTAACATCTTCCGGTATATGCTGTGGTAGTGCTTTGCCCTGCCCTGGATGTCCGCCTCGATCTCCGCGTCATCCATCCTCTCCTTGAGGTCCCTGATGACCTCTTGGATGAAGCCCTCCCGGTCCTTCTGCTGGCGGGCAACCTTCTCCACCACCTGCGCATACTCCTGAGGGCTCTTGTGGCGGAAGGCAAGGTCCTCCATCTCCCACTTGAAACGCCACATCCCAAGCCTGTGAGCCAGGGGGGCGTAGATGTCCAGGGTCTCGTTGGCTATCTCGATCTGGCGGGAGGAGGACAGGTGATTGAGGGTCCTCATGTTGTGCAGCCTGTCTGCGAGCTTTATGATGATCACCCTTATGTCCTTAGCCATGGCCAGGAACATCTTGCGCAGGTTCTCGGCCTGGACCTCCTCCTGGGACCGATACTCCAGGCGGCCCAATTTGGTAACGCCATCCACTAGGAGGGCGATCTCCGATCCAAACTCCTTCTCCAGCTGGTCAAGGCTGACCTTGGTGTCCTCCACAACGTCGTGAAGGAGCCCCGCGGCTATTGAGGCCGCGTCCAGCTCCAGCTCCGCCAGGATGGCAGCGACACACAGGGGGTGCTCTATGTATTCCTCACCCGAATCCCTGTACTGCCCGTTATGAGCCTCCCGGGCAAACTCGTAGGCCCTTTCTATAAGGCGCAGGTCCGACGAGGTGCCCGAGGGGGCGGACTTGAGGAGGTCCAGGACTGTCACGGATTGACCAACCCCCTAACGGCTTTGTTACATTGTATCACAATTTGAGGACCTCCTGCAGAGGGCATGCATAGACATAACACAATAATCCTCTGTTCCGGGAACTGCCAAGGGTGGGTTCGTAGAATACCCCTGTTCTGCGTTCCTCTTATCGCCTTGGGGTAAGCCCTGGCCTGCCTCGCCAGCCCCGCTGTCATTGGCTTAGATGGCTATCAAGTTAGGCCAGCATAAGTGACAATTTGGCCGGTTATGCGGGCTGATAGCAGGTGGGCAAAGAGTTCAGGTTGCCACCGGTAAAGATACATCATCCAGGCAAGGCTGTAAGTTTGTCTTGTATAGCATAGCTACAGGCCCGGCCCAGCGGGAGACCGTCCTGAACAAGATTGATAGTCATTTTGGCTTATGGTTAGGGGTGCCTTCCCAAGTGTACCTCAGGGTGCCTCGAGAAGAGGTGGGGCAAACAGGGTCACAGGGGCAAGGTGCGGGTCGCTCTAGCCTAACTTCACCCCCCTGTTCATCGCCATAAGGGGCCTTATGCTGGGGCAGGGATGATATTATTTGAAAGATCGTAGTCTATACTACCCTTTGATTATTATGCATTGTCACTGGCTATAGAGTGAGGTAGAATAGTCTACAGGGGTGCCGCTGTGTTTGTCAAAAAGTCCTGGAACACCAAGGCCAAGAAACGCTACTATCAATACCACCTCGCTGAGTCCTACCGGGATCCCGAGACCGGTCAGAACAGGCACAGGCTGATCCTGAACCTCTCTGGACTCCCGCTTCACGTCATCGAAGCCATTGACCAGTCCCTGAAGCAAGGGCGTGCGGTAACTGGCTAGGTCAATGGGCCCTCAACTCATTCGCTCCGACAGTGCTGGGCCATGGGAGACCGGGCCGGTCCTGTCGGGAGAAACCCCGCCGCCTCCTCCGTGAGGCTCGCCCTTTCCCCGGTGAACCACCCAGGCCCCCAGCACGCTCATGACGAGGCCTACGCACATGAGCAGGTTCACCCGCTCTCCCAGGAACCCCCAGGAAACCAAGGCCACCAGTGGCGTGCTCAACGACGTGATGCTGCCAGCCTTCGCGATGGTGGTCTTGCCCCAGGCGCTCGTTGTGAAGTAGTCATAGAGGAGCGCGAAGCCTCCGGAGCCCAGCAGTATGGCGATGACAGGAAAGGGGATCCCCCGGGCTGCCTCCGTCTTCCCCAAGACCAGCCACCAGACCCCAAGCGACGCCAAGCCTCCGCCGGACCTGAGAAACAGGGCATCTCCAACCCGGAGCCCGTGAAGGAGACTCCAGCGCCGGAGCGTCCCTGCCACACCATAGATGAGGCCGACCCCAAGCCCCAGCCACATACCCTCAACCCAGCGATGGCTGACTGGGATACCCATAGCCTGCCCGGCGGCCATGCAGCCTAGGCCGGCCGCCAGCATGACGCATCCCACCAGCATCCTCCGGTCTAGCCTGTCATCCAGCAGGAAGTGGCTGGTTATCGCAGCCCACAACACTGCGCCGTGCACCATGGGTGTGACCAGGAAGGCGCCTCCGTAACGGAGGGCTGCCAGGAGCATGGGGAAGGCAAGGCCCTGGGAGAGGATGCCACAGGCGACGGTTGGGAGCACAGCGCTGTTGCCGGCGAAACCTGGAGATCGCGGCCACGCTCGCCCGAAGTGGCGTGTCCCGCCAGCGGCAAGGGCTAGCCCTGAGAACACAAAGGTGGGCACCACCTTGATGAGCGACCCGACGAAGGGGTCCGCGGAAACCGAGGCCATCCGGTCAAAGAGGGTCCCCCCGGCCGATGAGAGCATGGAGAGGACGGCCCACCTGTCCCCGGGCTCGAGCCTGCTTGCCCCTGATGTGCCATGCTTTGGCTTCATGTCGCCCCCTGCCACGTTAGCCACCCTCCATGGGAGGCACCAGCGTTATGCGGTCACCGTGGGATAGCCGCGTCAGGAGACCAGAGGGCCGGCACACGTGTCTGCCATTGTGAAGAAGAAGCCTCAGAAGGGCTCCTCCGGACCCGAGGCGCTCCAGAAAGGCTTCGTTAAACGCAGGTTCCACCCTTTCCCCGATGGACTTGATCAAATCGCTGATCGTCGCGCCATCCGCCAGGTCCACCACGAGTCGGTCCCTGCCCGCCCGCTCGGCGAAGGGTCCGCAGAAACAGATCTCAACTCTCACCTGAACACCCCCGCAGGTGCGCAACGATGGCTACCGGCCTGTGCCCCGGGGCAGAAGAGGGGAGACAGGGAGTCGCCCCCGGCCATGATGGACCGGCTGCCCGCCGGACGGGCCAACCGCTGCCAAAGCGCACGGCATGGCGCCGGCGGCATGCCGCGCACAAGTAGACCTGCTGGTGAAGGTCCCCGGCCCGAGCCAAGAGTGGCTCCGGACCTGCGGCTTGACCGCAGGCCTGGCACAACACCAGGGGAACCCTGGTCTTCCACCGATCAAGAAGCATCGAATCATTGCCAGCCTCAGCCCTTATGGCTCCGGTGGGACAGACCTGGGCACAGGCGGTGCATCCCACGCAGTCTGGCGAGGAGGCCTCGAAGGGGGTCACAGGCCGCCTCCGGGTGCCGCGCCAGGCAAAGGAGATGGCATGCCTGCCCACGGCAGCGCACGCCCTCATGCAACGCCCGCAGGCTACGCAATCATCCTGGCCTGTCTCGTCTGGAGCAGGGCTCACCCTCAGGGAAGGGGCCAGCGACCGCAGGGGGCTTGAGGGGGGTAGCCTGTCCAGCAGGAACCCCACCACCACGCGGCGGGCCCTCAGCACCCTGTCGGAGGATGTCACCACCCGGAGGCCGTCGGCAGCCGCTAGGCAACAGGAAGCAGAGAGGCCCTTCCGCCCGCCGTCCACGATCTCTACCAGGCAAACCCTGCACGCGCCATAGGGCTCAAGGCCCGGGTGGTGGCAGAGGGTGGGTATCTCTATGCCTCCCCGCCTTGCGGCCTCGAGCACAGTCTGTCCTTCTTCCCAGGGGACCTCGCGGTCATCGATGTCCATTGCCAATGCTGATCGCCTCCGCCGGGCATACCTCTTTGCACGACCCGCAACGGATGCAGCGGTCCGGGTCTATCAGCCGCTCCTCTTCGCCTAAAACGGCACCCGCGGCGCACTCGTCCTGGCACACCCCGCAGGCTAGACAACGAGCCGTGTCAATGTGGTATCTGATCAGCGCCCGGCACACGCCTGCGAGGCAGTGGCCCTCCAGGTGTGCCTCATATTCGCCAGCGAAGTGCCTCAGGGTAGTCAACACAGGGTTCGGGGTGTTCTGCCCAAGGCCGCACAGGGACGCATCCTTCACGGCCAGCGCCCATTCCTCCAGGGTCTCCAGGTCACCTGGTCGCCCACTCCCTTCCACGAGTCTGTCGAGGACCCCCCTCATCCTGGCCATCCCTTCCCTGCAGGGAGTGCACTTGCCGCAGGCTTCCTGTGCCGCGAAGCCCAGGAAGTACCGAGCCACATCCACCATGCATGCGGTGTGTCCCATCACAACCAGGCCGCCGGAGCCCATGATGCTCCCCGCCCTGGCGAGGGCCTCGTAGTCAACCGGCAGATCCAGCATGGAACCGGGGATCACACCGCCTGACGGCCCGCCTGTCTGCACCGCCTTGACACTGGAGGCGTCGACCCCACCCATTGCCATTAAGGCCTCAAGCGGCGTACCCATCTCCACCTCCACCAGCCCCGCGTTTCGAACATCACCCACAAGGCTGAACACCTTAGTCCCGGGGGATGCCTCGGTACCAAAGGAACGGAACCTGTCCTTCCCCATCGCCAGCACCGCCGGGACGTTGGCGAGTGTCTCAACGTTGTTGATCACGGTGGGCCTGCCCCAAAGCCCCTTCTGGGCGGGGAAGGGTGGTCTGGGCCTGGGCTCCCCAGGCCTTCCCTCCACCGAGGCTATGAGCGCCGTCTCCTCCCCGCAAACGTAGGCGCCCGCTCCCTTTACCAGTATTATATCAACGCCAAAGCCCGTTCCGAGGATGGATGGACCGGTAAGCCCTGCCATCCGGGCCGATTCGATGGCCGACTCTAGCCTGGCTACTGCCAATGGGTATTCAGCCCTAACATAGATGATCGTCGTATGGGCGCCCACCACGTAGGCGGCGATGATGAGCCCCTCCAGTACCGCGAAGGGATCTGACTCAAGGAGCCCCCTGTCCATGTAGGCGCCTGGATCACCCTCATCGGCATTGCATATCACGTACCTGTCCTCGCTGGGCACCGACCTCGTCGCCTGCCACTTATATCCCGTGGGAAAACCTGCGCCTCCCCTCCCCCTAAGGCCGGACGCAGTGATTTCCTCCAGGATCTCCTCGGGAGGCCGTCCCAGCGCCATAACCAGGGAGGCAAACCCGCCCACAGCAACGTACTCGGGCAGGCTTGAGGGGTCTATAATCCCGCAGTTCCTCATGACAAGCCTGTTCTGCCCGCGATAGAAGTCCAGGTCACGCAGGGGCGAAAGCCCCCATCCCCGACCCAGCCTGCGCTCGGCGCCTGGCGCCAGACCATCCGACTCCATCTCGGCGACAGGGTCTAGGGGGCCAGATGATCCCAGCGCCCAGGATACCATGGCCGGAGCCATCGAGGGACAAACTGTGTGAAAGACCACCCTGGCCCTTCCCGGCACGTGCACGGTCACCACAGGCTCTACCTGGCAGTAACCGGCGCAGCCCACCTCCTTGACCTGGACCCTGTCTTGGCCCGCCTCCACCAGCGCCTGGTACACATCACCCGCCCCGGCAGCCCTTCCACACGTGGACGTGCCAACACCGATCCTGGGGATGCCAGGATACAGGCTCCTGAGCCCCTCCTCCCGGAGCTCTGCAAGATCCCAGGTCACTGGGGCGCCTCCCTCCTTACCAGGCTACGGGCCTTCTTGGGCGTAAGCCTAGCGAACACCTGGCCGTCGATCCTGGCGACAGGAGCCAGGCTGCAGCAGCCTATGCACCGAACGTTCTCCACGGAGTAGGCCATATCCTCGCTTGAACCCCCCACAGGGGCGCCCGTCTCATCCTGAAAGGCCCTGGCTACCCCGTCCGCCCCCCGCACATGGCATGCCGTTCCTTGGCAGACCTCGACGAGGCATCGTCCCCTGGGTTCCAGGCGGAAGCCATCATAGAAGGCAGCCACGGAGAACACCTGGCCTAGCGGCACCCCCAGGCCCTTCGCCGCCGCTCGCAGCCCGTCCTCAGGAAGGTAGCCGTGGCGCTCCTGAAGGTCGTGGAGGGCAGCCAGGACGGCCCCCGGCCTCGGGCCGGAAGCGATACCCTGGGAGGATAGCGTGCTGTTAGGCCTGGCCAAGATGCCTCTCCCTCGCCATCTTCATCGCCTTAGTGATCCCTTCGGTATCCAGCACCAGTTCCATCATGCCTACCTGCTTGTCG
Source organism: Bacillota bacterium (assembly GCA_040754315.1). Lineage (NCBI taxonomy): Bacteria > Bacillati > Bacillota > Bacillota bacterium. The sequence continues at coordinate 134,190 of JBFMCS010000051.1, read as the reverse complement.
TAGGTATCCGGGTCGATCTCAGCCTTTATCTCCGGCTCCAGGATATGATATACGGGGAGTCTCAACGAGACTCCGGCCAATGGACCCGCGTAGGTGGGGTCTCCCACAGTTACCGTCTCCGCGTATATCTCCGCGGCCTCACTAGTGGGGGATCCGAGTATCACCACCAGGTTATCCCCGGCGTGTTCCTCGGCGACTCGCTTGATGGTCCCCTGATCCTCCAGGTCCATGGCTCCTGCGGCCGTTCACACAAAACACTGGGTTAAAGCCAGGACTACCTGGGCACCAGCACTGGCGACACACTCAGCCATAGCTGGCGCCGGCACGCCGTCTCGCTCTCCAATGCAGATGATCTTCTTTCCTCCGAGCACCATTGCCGTCACCTCCTAGAGACGTTGAACCATTTCCCTCAAGGACCTGGCATCTACATGCCCTGTAAGCCTCTCAACCTCCTGCCCGTCCCTGTAGGCGAGGAATGTGGGAAGGCTCATGACCCCAAGATCCACGCACAGCCTCCGGTTCTTGGACGAGTCAACCTTTAGGAACCTGACCTTACCCTCCAGCTGGCTAGCCAACTCCTCTACCACTGGCATCAAGGCCAGGCACGGGGCGCATCTAGGGCCCCAGAAGTCCACTACCACCGTCCCCTCTGCGGTCTCCTGGACGAAACCCTCCCTATCGACCTCCTTCACGCTCATCACCATTCCTTTCCACCAGGAAGGACATGCCGTCCGAAAGCCCCGTCATCTTCCCCAGAAAGAGGCTCCCCTTGGCTATAAACATGGCCCTCTCCAGTTCCCCTGACAGGATGCGATCTCGCGCGTGGCCCATGAAGGGAAGCGACGCCGGAACATGACCCTGGGTCGGCGAGAACCCAGGCATCCCGTGGGAGGCCTCGAACCTGTCCATCCCGGATCTGTCCGTCTCCCGGCGTATCACTGCCATGCCTGCCAGGGCCCTGTAGTTGTTCCTGGGAACATCACCGCTCCCCGCGGGTTCGGTGACCTCGGGGTTGTGCAGCTCCAGGGCGTACTTCGGCACGTCGGTCATCCTTAGTCCCAAGCGTTCGAGCGGTTCCACGACCAGCGCCTCGAGGATCTGCTGGGGCGAGGAACCGGATTTCACCTTGTGCCTCCCCACACCATCCAGCCTCACAACAGGATTTACGCCGTCATCGGCGCTCACCATCAACGCGAACGCCCCGAGCACATCCTCCATTATGGGGTAGCCGCTGGCCAGGTGGCCCCTGAACTTCATCCCCATCTTCGCCAGCGACCCTCCGCCGACGACCATTACGTTTTCGAACAGGCCGGAACTTACCAGGCTCGAAGCCATGACAACAGCGTGTACTGGTGAACAGCAGAAGGCCTTGATGTCTGACCCGGTTGCCTCCAGGAGGCCGGAACGTTCTGCCATCGCCTTGGCCAGGTTACCCCCTCCCCGCTGGTAGCGGTCGCCCACCGCCTCTTCACCGCTGTTCATGACGTATCCGACCCGGGATGGCTCCGGCATCCCGTCCTGGGCCAGGAGGTGCCTCAGGGCCGCAACGCCCGTAGCCTTGCAGGCGAGGTTCTCAAGGAGCACCGCCGCTTGGAGGGTCTCATCCTCGTCATGGCCCCGGGAAACCCGGCCCACGACATCCCCGCGGTGACGCAGGGCAAGCGCGTGGCCCTCGGCAAGGCCCCTTTCAACCCCTTGGGCAGATTCACCCCCGAGCCTTCCGGCATCTCCTTCCCGGCACACCGGGCTTGCCAGGTATCGTTCTCTCGCACCACCGGCCAAGAAGCCCTCGTCCAGCTTCACCAGGTCGAAATCGTCCACGGCCTTTATGAGGCAGTACAGCTCATCCTCGGGTATGATCTCCCCCCACCGCCCGCGACGCGGAGCATTGGGCACAAGATGCTTCCACCAGGGTCTTTCAATTCGCCACAGGTCTTCGGGTCGAGCATTGCCGATGAAGACTTGGTTTGGGGGATAACCGATGACCTCATCGTAGCTCCTGAGCGAGGCTTCGATCCTCCCCAGGAGGCCAGAGTCCTTCTGGCACTCCCTGGCCGGCTTTGATCCATACCGTACCAAGCCAGGCCCGTGGGCGAGCACATATGATACTCCCTTTACCACCGGTTTGACCATCGTCCCTACAGCGCTCCCTCCAAGTCTATCTTCTGCGATCCTAGTACGCACGGCCGATCAACCAGCCAAAGCCCGTCTGGTTCGCCGCACAGTACATCAATGTGGTGTTATCAAAGGAGATGGCCGCCGTAGGCTCTCGCTCCTCACCGCCCATTTCCCGGTTGAGCCTCAGGAAGGGACCCCCCACCGCCCTCTCGACCCTAGGCAGTTCAATCGGTTTTTCGATGCTGCCCGACGAAACGAGGGCATCGGCCTCGGGCACATCATCCACCAGGAGGATACCCTCGGTACCGTCAGGTCCGCCAAACTCGAAGCTTATGGCCGCCGACCTTATGCCCATCTTCTCGCAGGCCTGAATGGTCAGCATGGCGTCGGTGGCGGCATTGCCGCCGCCCTCCCAGGTAATGACCATGGCCTGCGCGCCCAGGTGGCGTACCAGCTTGGCCGCGATGTTCGCCGACCGCGTCTTGTCGAAGTGCGAGTAGTTGTGACCCCTGCTGAAGACCACCCCGGCGAAATTGTGGTCCCTGCCGTGGCCCTTGTACAGTTCTAGCACAACCGGGGACATCGCATGAAGGTAGGTGGGAACCTTAAAGCAAGGCCACACGTAGTTGCCGCTCACCAGCGCGCCATCCAGCAACTCGTTGGGATCGAGCACTGTGGGCACCAGGTTATCCACGGTCTTGCCATAAAGGAGCGTGTTGGAGTAGGGACCCTGGTTCTGCACCTGGTAGACATAGGCGATGGAGGGAAGGCCATCTGCCCGGCCTTGCGTTGTATCGTATCGCTCCACCCTGTCGGGCTCCTGTCCAGCCATGGCCTGGGCCACGTAGGCAGCCGCCTTCAGGCCCGCCGTTCTCACGGCGTGGTCGTACTCAGGATCCGACTTGCCCGCCTCCAGCTCCATCTCCAGCACTAGGTTAAGGGTTTCGGAAAACGGGCTTAACCCTGCGTAAGGGCCAGTCATGTCAACCATGGCCTCCCTGGCGTACAGAAGCCCCGTGGCCGTCCAGGGCAGGGCCGCGCACTCCATCACCGCCACCGATGGCATGACCCTGGTTATCCCGTTGCCCACCAGGTCCGGCGGCCCAAGATTACCCGGGTAGGCCTGACGGCCGTCATCCTTGGCCATGGGCATGATCGTATCGAGAACGTGGATGATCCTCGATGCCTCACCGGGCTTGACCAAGTGCAGGTCGATCTGTGAAAGGCCTGGGATGGACGATAAGGTCTCTTTCAGCCCAGCCCCGTCAATGTAGAGCGTGCCATTCTCCAGGCGAGTGGGTTTGTCAAACCTCAAGTCCTTCACGTCGAATACATAGCGTTCAAGAAGCAACGGCATCCCCTCCCTAGCCCAGTTCCACCTTGAACTCAGTTGGACCTGACGCCGGTGACTGGATGGCCTTCAAGGCCATTTCCACGCATCTTCTTCGAAAGGCCCTCTCCCTGTCGGGCGGAAGCTCCGGGTTACCCGTGGGATGCGGGATCCCGCCTCCCACGACCACCCTGCTGGCACCCACCGAGAGCGCAACCGAGGGTATCGCCGTTATCAGGGCTGAGGGAATGCCAGCACGTTCCGCCTCTTTGGTCATCGTTGCCACGCAACGAGTGCACGTCCCTCACGTGGATGTGAAGATTGCTGCGCTCACCCCTGCGCTATTCAGCTCCTGTGCTATGCCCTCCCCTATTCGCTTGGCATTGGCCACGTTGGTGCCGATACCAACGGTAACGAAGAACCTCTCGAAGAGCCTCCCGAGGACGCCCTCCCTTTCCAGGTCGCGCATGACGTCCACGGGAACCACCCTGTTGGGGTCCTCGTTCGCCCACAGGCAGTCGAACCCGCCGTGGATCCCCTCATAGTAACCGGGCTCCAGGCGCTCCTGGCAGTCAAGACGATAGGAGGCGTAAGTTGTTGAGAAGGCCTGCTTTAGCCTGTCCGGATTACCCTTGGGCACGATGCCGCCGCCGGTTACCAGGGCTACCGTTAAAGACCTGAGATCCTCCAAGGGCGGCGCCGGGGGCACTACATCGAAGCCCCGCAGCGGTATCTCCGTTGTGAAGGCCTCGCCCCGCAGCTTCTTGTGGATCATTGCCACCAGGCGTTCGGCCGCTGTCTTGTCATCGTACTCGTTGTAGCGGTGACCCGTGGGTATGTACCCCTCAGCCAAGGCTGGCCCCAGGCTACCTTCCCGGACCAGTTTCAGGGCGAGCCGGGCAATCTTTGGCATGACCTTGCCCATCCCAGCGGCCGAATCCCCGCTCGGGACTATGAAGACGGTCTTCTGGTAGATGCCAACGGCTGGGTTATCCTCGGCCATGGCGGTCACGGAGCGGATGCCCTCCCCGGTAGCTGCCTCGCACAGCGCCCCGCAGGCCACTCCGTAACGCCCGGCGCCAAAGGCAGGGCCCGCCACCAGCACGTCCGGCCCGAACCCCTTGACGGCCTCCAGCGCCTCCCGGCATGTACCCTCGAGGTTCTCGCTGAAGTAGTTGTCTCCCGCAATCACTGTCCCGACGATCATGGCGTCGTCTCCAAGGGCTTTCTGGAGGGCCAAGCCTGGTCCTACCGGCCCTTGTCTGGTCGTGACCGGATGGTTTCCCTTCTCCTCTCCCCCGATGCCGCCAAAGAACTGGTTCACGTAGTGCACCACCCTGACTTCTGACACTCTTCTCCCCCCTGAAAGGGCGACTTTGGGGATGCCGGGGCCATGGCCCCGTGCCGCCACTCGAGTGACGGCAGTCCCGGGATCGCCACCCCCATTGACACTGCCGCCGATTGTTCCCGCTCCATCCTAATAGCCCGGCATGCCCCGGGATCCAGGGCCGTTTTCTCTGTGCTCCTTGGCAAGAGCCTCGAGAAAACCTTGCCGCGTCCCTCCGCTAGGGCCTCACCATCTCCCACCCCTTGGAAGACAGCCTGGGCAACTCGAAGGCATAGCCCATCTCCTTGGAGATGGCCGAGGCGCACCGGCACACATAAACCTTGAACCGCTCCATGTCCTCGGACCTGAACCGGACCGTGGGACCGGATACGCTCACCGCCGCCACAACGGAGCCGCGCTTGCCAAAGACCGGAGCCCCGATGCAGTTAGCCCCCAGCTCGAACTCCTCCAGGTCCAGGGTATAGCCCTGGGCCCTTACCCTCTCCAGCTCCGCCTTGAAAACGGCGGGCTCCACGATGGTGTTGGGCGTCAGCCTGCGCAGGCCGTTGCTTTTGATGAATGCCTCGATCTCCTCCTGGGGAAGCCAGGCCATGAGCGCCTTGCCTACAGCCGTTGAGTGAAGTGGCACCCGCCGGCCCACCTCGGTGGACATCCTCAGGAACTGAGAGCCTGGTATCTGCTCGATGTAGATGCCATCCCAGCCATCCGAGACAGCGAGGTTGGATGTCTCCCCCGTGTCCTGGACGAGCCTCTCCAGGTACGGCCTGAGGATCTTCCTCAGCTGTGCGATGTAGGTGACCGCGTTACCCACGTGAAACGCCTTCAAACCCAGCTCGTACTTGCCCCTCTCGCTGTCTTGTCTAACAAATCCCCGTTCTATCAGGGTGTGAAGCAAACGGTGCACCGTGGTGGTCTCGAGCCCGACCGCCTGCGCCAGCTCCACCAGGCCCATGGGCCTGCCTTCAGAGGCTAGGGCCTCCATCAACATGAGCGCCCTGTCTACCGATTGGACACGGTGTCCCCTGGGTCTCGTATCCTCCACCGACACCACCCTCCCCTGTTCGGCCTAGGGCTGGCCACCCTAAAGGTCAAGAGCCCCCAGGGTTTCGGGCAGCGGTACACCCTGTTCGTCCCAGCCCCTCAGGTGGTAGTACTCCTCGATCATGGCCGCCAATTCCTCCCGGGTCAGTGGGGAACCTATATCCGGCCCAACCACTGGCTCGAAGCACCGGTCGGGGAGCCAGTCATCCTGTCGCGTCCAGCCTCCGGCCCTGTTGTAGACGCGCTCGAGGTTCCAGATCCTCTCTCCCAGGGTAAGAAGGCCTTCCTCGCTCATGTCCAGGCCCGTCGCTGCCTTGAGAAGCGCCAGGTAGTGGTCCATCTTGAGCTGGAACTCGGCGAACCGGCAGGATATGAGGGTAAACACAGCGTTCACCTTGTCCTGGATCTCCTTGACAACTGCAGCCTTGCCCTGGGTGCTTTCCATGGGCATAAACCCCATTATCTCGGCGCCAACCGGCGCCCTCTTGTGGCAGGCGCCCCTGTTGGACGTGGCGAAGGCCAGCGCGATGCCCCTCATCCTCGCCGGCATCCAGGCGGCGAACTCCATGCCCTTGACGTGCATGGCGAAGACACCGCTGCCCTGCCCCAGGTGAGCCGAAGCCCTCTTGACCCCTTCCGCCAGGAGGTCGCCTACGCCCTCCCTGCGGGCGATCCTGTGAAGGGCCAGGGTCACAGTGGCCCCATTTCCGAAGCGCAAGGGTTCCTCCCCCAGGGCTCCCTTGGCAAGGATGCCCTTTTCAGCGCACTCCATGGCGAAGCCTATCACGCCACCGGCAGAGATGGTATCCATCCCGTAGTCCTCCGCCAGCTGGTTTGCCAGGGCCAAGGCCTGGGGGTCAGCCAGTGCCAGGTTCGACCCAAGGGAGTACATGGTCTCATACTCTGGACCCCTGAGGCTCGGCCGGCCGAACACCGAGGCGTCCACGGCTCTCACCTGGCCGCAGTGGATTGGGCAGGCCCAGCAGGCATATCTCCTGGACGGGAACAGGGAGAGGTAGGCGTGGGCATCGATGGCCAAAGCCCCTTCGAACGTGGCCTTCCGGTGGTTCTCCGTGGCGAGGGCGTGCTTCTCATTTACCAGGGCCATCCCACTCCCCGTCCCATACCTCGAGAACATGCCCAGGAGGCTCCACTCGTTGGAGGTAGCCTCAGCTAGGGAGGCCCTGGCCTCTTCCACAGCCCGCCGGAACCCGTTCGGATCCCAAAGCCGCGTTGACACATCGCCCGAGAAGGCTACCGCCTTGAGGTTCTTGGACCCCATGACAGCCCCTGCGCCGCCGCGACCGAAGGCCCGGGTTTGAGACATCACCGCGGCGAACCTCACCCGGTTTTCGCCGGCAAGGCCGATGGCAGCCACGCCCACCCGCTTGCCTCCCACGCGGGACCGGATGTAGTCCTCCGCGTCGAGGGCGTGCCTGCCGGCCATCTCCGGGGCCTCCGTCACCTGGGCCCCCGCCGGAGTCACCACAAGGTAGCACAGGCGCGGGGCCCGCCCGGTTACCAGGACACCATCGTACCCGGTGCCCTTCAGCGCCGCGGCAAGGTTGCCGCCCGAGTAGGCGTTGATAACGCCCCCAGTCAGCGGCGACTTCGTTACCAGGACCGTCTGGGCGAAGGCCGGAGCCGTCGTACCGCTAAGGGGCCCCGAGAAGAAGGCAAGGGCGTTCTCAGGCGAAAACGGGTCAGCGCCCGCTGGAACTATTTCCGTGACAAACCTGGTGCTAAGGCCAATGCCACCCACATATCCCGCCAGGCGTTCCTCGCTGACCGGCAGGACCTCACTGTGACCGGATGTCAGATCCACATGCAGCACCTTGTTGTGATAGCCTTCTAGAGGCAATCCTACATCATCCTTTCGTGGCACCCGGCCTCCCCAAAATGCGCCCCGGTCAAGACCGGGCCTGGAAGCCACAGGCTAGTCCAGTGGGTGGGTGCCGCTGTATGCCCTCTCGTAGATAGCCTCTACCTTTGATGGCTGCGGGCAGGCCGGTGACAGGAGCGCCGCCGGAGACCGGAGCGTCTCTTCCACTAGGCCAGGGAGGGCCCTCTCAAACTCTACCCGGCCGAGGCCCGCCGCGGCAAAACCCGCAGGCATCCCTGTTGCCCTGAAGAGGTCCCAGATGGCGGCTGCCAGCGACGCGCAGAGGTCCTCCTCGCTCCCCGAGTGGCCCAGGCGCCTGGCAAGGGTGGCGTACTCGGGGCAAGGACTGTGAAAGCGCATCGTATGGGGCAAGAGAACGCCGCAGACGAGCCCGTGGGGAAGCCCAAACGCAGGGCCCACCTGGTCCATGGCATGGGAGAGGCCCGCGCTGGAACTCGTGATGGCCATCCCCGCGACACTGGCGGCAGCCTGCATGGTCTCCCTGGCCGGGAGGCGATCGCCCCGAGACTCCGACAGCGACTGGGGAAGCGCCTGGAGAATATCTTGGGCAGCGGCGAAGGCCAGGCGCACGGTCAGGGGGCCTGCCTTCCTGGAGACCGCCGCCTCCACGGCGTGAGCCAGCGCGTCAGCACCGGAATTCGCCCTGACAGGGTCGGGCATGGTATCGGCCAGACGCGCATCCAGAATGGCCAAGGTTGGCACGAGCTCATGGGACATCATGAGGCGCTTGAGGCAGGTATCATCATCGATCAAGACGGCCACGCAGGTATTCTCCGATCCCGTCCCGCTGGTGGTGGGAACCGCCACCAGATTCACCCTCCCCAGGACCCCCAGGCCAAAGGGCCTGAAGGCTCGGTCCCAGGCAGCGTCCGGGTACTCCAGGAAGAACCGCAGGGCCTTTGCGGCGTCCATCACGGAGCCGCCCCCGAGGGCCACGATGGTATCCGGCCCGGAGCGGCCGAGCTCAGCCAGGATAGCCTCGATGTCCCCCATCGTGGGTTCCCTCTCCACGCTGCCCACCATGGAGCAGGTGGCACCAGAGGCTTCTATGTGGCGCAGGGTCTCCCCGAGAAACCCTGAGGGTTCCATTGCGGGCACATCCGTGATCACGGCCACGCGCCTAGCGTCAATGCCGGCCAGGTACTCCAGGGATCCGCGCCCCGTAACCAGGGACGGGCACTTCAGCACGGAGTAATCCATCAACAGACCTCCAAGCGTGACTTGGGGCTCCCGCGGGGGCGTCCTCCCGGGGCGCCCCCGCGCCCCGTCTCATCTAGCCCTTTGCGTCTTTGAACAGGTCAGGCTTGGTGACATAACGGAGGCCGAAGTAGACAAGTCCAATCAGGTACCACCAGCCAGACAGCACCAGGGCGTCACGGCCCAGCTGGGAGAGCACGAACACGAGCACCGCCAGGGTCAGCACCTGCAGGGTGTAGCCGCCCGGGGTGACGAAGGTGCCCTGGACGTCCTTGCGATAGACCCTGGAGCCGATAACGCTGAACACCATTATGGCCACGAGGATGCCAAACGTCAGGGAGCCGGTACCTATGATCTGCATGGTGAACCCGGGGAAACAGGCAACGATGGCTGAGGCGATAGCCACTACCGTCAAGGAGAGCACCGGTGTCCTGGTGCTGGGATTCACCGAGGCGAACTGCTTGGGCAGGATGCCCGAGCGGCCGATAGCCAGGAGGGTTCTCCCGGCATCCATGACCATCACCAGCATAGTTGTGGTTATGGCAAGGAGCGCCGCGACGGAGATCAGGGCCATGAGCCAAGGCTTGTCAGGAGCGAAGATCGCTATGGCGAAGTGGAGCGGGGCATAGAAGCCAAAGGATCCCTCTGTTACCTGCTGCCACGGGATGACGCCATAAGTCGAAACCAGGATGAGGGCGTACAGGACCACGGTGGCGATGAGCGCGGTAGCCATGGCCTTGGGTATGGTCTTCCTGGGTTCGCGGATCTCCTCAGCCGCGGCAGATATCGCGATTACCGAGCCATAGGCCAGCATGGAGATGGGGATCGAGGCGTAGAAGCCCTTCACCCCCAGGAAACCCGCGAAGAACGGGCTGAGCATCGCAGGGTTGAAGGCGCCGAACGCGTATCCCACATATACCAGACAGATGATGACCAGCAAGGCAGTGAGGATCAGATTGGTCTTGCCCATGAGTGTGATGCCCAGGACGTTCAGAAGCCACACTAAGGCCACCCATAGCACCCCCAGGGGTACCACGTGGGGCGCAGCCCCCGGTATTATCCCAGAGAGATACTGCGCTATGAAGATGGCCCCGAAGGCAGTACCCAGGACCGTGACGTTTATCCACGACCAGGCTGCCAGCCATGCCCAGAAATCCCTGGTCGCGGCGGTCCTGCCCAGGCACTCCGCCGGGTATACGAAAACCCCTCCGGCCCTGGGGAACTTGGTTGCCATCTCCGCCACGTTCATGGCGTAGAGGAACAGGATGGCACCGCCAACCACCCAGGCCAGGAGCGATGCTGGTCCGGACAGGGAGAAGGTAACCCCCGAGAGGGAGAATATCGCCATACCCACCATGCCACCCACGGCCATCATCACGCAGTCCCAGAAGCCGAGAGCACCCGCCTTTAGTTCCGTACCTCCGTTCTGCTCAGGACCTCCCATGACTCTTCCCACCTTTCAACGTTAGTCACTGGAACACAGGCTCCTATCATGGGACACGAGGCCGTCTACCGGTGCATTCACCTCCCCTGCCACACCTCTTGGCCTCCGTCAAAACGCCTGAGTAAAACCGCCATCAAAAGATGGACTCTCTGGGCTTCAGCCCCGGGCAGCGGTCAGGCCACCGGCACCTTGAGTCCCTGCCCGGCGCCACCGGGCTTGGGCCAGTACCCTCAGGGCTCAGGTCCCCGGAGGATGCTGCTTCCTGGAAAGCCTCTCTCTGCTTGGGGTCCCGGCGAGCGATCAACCCCGCTCTGGACATATGTCAACCCAGCTCGAGCGAGCGCCATCGCCATCCAGGAACACGAACTTGGCGTCCAGCACCCTGAGACCGGCGGGATAGAGGGCTACTGGGTTCAGGTCGATGCTGTCGAGGTCACCCCGCTCCATGGAGATCTCCGATACCACGGCGATGAGCCTTGCCAGCGCATCGAGGTCACACGGGGGGGCACCGCGCCAGCCGGTGAGCAGCGGATAGCCCCTTATCTCAGCAACCATCTTCCTGGCCTCTTCGGCCGACACCGGGCACACCCTGAAGGTCACATCCCTCAGTAGCTCGACGTGCACTCCCCCCAGGCCGAACATGATCATTGGGCCAAACTTGGGATCGTTCATCATCCCTACAATTACCTCAGTGCCTGGAGGCTCTTGGGAGAAGACCCCTATGCCGAGCACCTCCCGGTCAGGAAGGGCGGCCTTTACCGAAGACATAATCTCCTTAAAGGCTGCCTCGACGGCCTGGTCGTCACCGAGGCCGATCCTTACCCCTCCCACATCCGACTTGTGGAGGATCTCAGGGGATAGCACCTTCATGACCACGGGGTAGCCGATCCCCCTGGCTGCGAGGACTGCCTCGGCCGGATCGGTCACCGCCCTCGAGCGCGGTACGGGCACGCCCCTGGACTGCAGCAGCGCCAGGGCCTCCGTCTCCAGGAAAACCTTGGGATGACCTTGGCTCAACGCTCCCAACCTCCCCTTTCTTGGGCCGCCTTGACACCCAGCTGGAAAGCCATGACGTTAGCCTCCAGGGCCTTGGCCGGCACCCGGGATTTCACCGCGCCTAGCAGCGTCTCGGATGTCACGGGCAGGTGGCCCAGGACTGAGAGGGCGCCCAGTATAACCACGTTGGCTGTGCGGGGATTGCCGGCCTCTTCGGCTAGGGTGACGGCATCTATGCAGAATACGGACGCCCCCAGGGACCGCAGGCTGTCCTCAATCTCGTTCATTTCCGGGTACCTGGCAGCGCCTATGTTCACGTCCATGGGGTAGATGCGCCCTGTGTTACAGAGCACCTCAGTGTCCCCCTTCGCCCAGCGCCAGCCGACCCGCAGCGCCTCCAGGGGCTCCAGCGCCGCTATGACATCGGCCTTACCCGAGGGAACCAGCGGGCTCTTCACATCACCTATGCGCACGTGGGACATGACGGCCCCCCCGCGCATCGCTGCGCCGAAGGTCTCCCCCACTCGCACGTTCAGACCGGCCTCTATGACGGCCTCGGCCAGGATGTGGGACATGATGATGGTGCCCTGCCCACCCACGCCCGAAATGATTACCTCCAGAGCCATCAGCCTTTCACCCCTTCTACTATGGCAGACGACGGGCATACCTGCTGGCACATGCCGCAGTCCACGCATGCCAGAACATCTATGGACGCTTTTTTGTCCCTGAACACCAGGGCCGGGCAGCCGAGCCCTAGGCAGATCCTGCATCCAATGCAGATCCCCTCATCGACCCGGGTTTCGGCCCTCCCGGGACGCACCCTCCGGGCCACCTGCAGGGCACACTCCCTCTCCACCAGCACCAGGGAGAAACCGTCCGAGGCCAGGGCCTCTTCGACCGCCCTCTCCACTTCTGGGAGATCGTAGGCGTCGACCCTGCGGGTGTCCCTTACCCCCAGGGCACCCGCCACGGCCTCAATATCCAGGACAGGGACCTGCCTGTCAACGGCGTTCCGCCCCGTGCGTGGGCTGGGTTGGTGCCCCGTCATGGCTGTCCAGCGATTGTCCAGCACCACGAAGGTAACATTGGCATTGTTCACCACCGCGTTGGCCACGGCGGGCAACGTAGCGTGGAAGTAGGTGCTGTCTCCGGCAACAGCCAGGATCTTCCCCTGGTGACCCCCGTGGAACTGGCCTTGGGCCAGGCCTATGCCGCTCCCCATCACGTGGATGGTATCCAGGACCTCATAGGGAGAGGTCACCTTGTGGATCTTCTCCGGTTCATCGCTAACGGCCACCGAGCAGGAGAAGAGGCCGTACCCGCCCTGTTCATAGCACCCGATATCTCCGTTGACTACCGGGGCGATCCTCTCCTTACGGAGTGCCCGGCTGATCCCCCAGTAGGCGCCCAGATGCCCGCATCCTGGGCAGAGGGCTGAGGAACGTGGCGAGACCAGCTGCCGAACCTCCTGGCGGCGGCCCTCCAGGCTGTCGGCGGGCGATGTCCAGTTCACGAGTCCCGCCAGTGCCCCGGCCACGAGGTCAGGGTCCAGCTCCCCGCAGGCGGGCAGCTGGCCGTCGCCCTTGCCCCAGACCTCCACGGTGGCGCCCTCCTCGTGGGCCAAGGCCTTCACCTGCTCCTCCACAACCGGGTCTCCCTCCTCAACAACCAGCACTCGCCGGCAGCCCCTGAGGACCTTCCTCACCATGGACACCGGGAGCGGCCAGGGCACCCCGATCTTCAGGAGGGTGATCTCCCCCTCCAGGCTCAAGGCTTTTACCTGGTCCAGGACGTACGCGGCACCCAATCCCGATGCGATGACCCCGTATTCCCCCCCGGGCCTGATCTCGTTGAAGGGGGAGCGCTCACTCCATTCCAATGCCAGCGGTATACGCGAGTGAAGCCAGCGATGCTTGGATACCGGCCCTGGTGGCCCGTAGACGTTGAAACGGTATGGGACTTTCCAGTGCTTGTTGAAGCCTATGGCGCCTTCCCTGGGGCCCGGCAGGCCGCCCATCTCGACGTCTCCGGAGGCGTGCGATATGCGAGTCACGGACCTCAGGAACACTGGTATTTCCAGCCGTTCTGAGAGCTCCAGGGCCACCCGGGCCATCTCCTTGGTCTCTGGCTGGTCCATCGGCTCCAGGACCGGTATCTCGGCGTACCTCCCCAGAACCCGAGTGTCCTGTTCGGTGGAGGAGTAGTGAGCGCCGGGGTCGTCCGCGACCACCACCAGGCAGCCTCCCCTGATGCCTCCGTAGGGAACAGTCATGAAGGTGTCCATGGCCCAGTTAAGCCCCGCGTTCTTCATGGCCACAAGCGAGCGCCTGCCCACCAGCGACGCCCCCACGGCCACCTCCATCGCTATTTTCTCGTTGGTGCTCCACTCCACGTAGATTCCCAGTTCCTCGGCAACACCGGACAGCGCCTCAAGCACCTCTGAACTGGGCGTCCCAGGATACGCCGCGGCCACCTCCAATCCGCCTTCAAGGGCTCCCCGCGCTATTGCCTCATTGCCCATGAGGAGCACACGTTTGCCCGGTTCTCTCATCGCCAACGGGTTCACCAAGTCTAACCTCCCTTGGATGCCTCAGTGCTTGGCCTTCACAGTGTGAGGCCAAAGGCCCTAACGGCCCTTTCAGGGGTGGGAAACACGGGGATACCCAGGCGTTGGATGAGCCGGGTCTCTTCCTTCTCGACGTCCCCTCCCCCAAGATAGCTGATGACCAGGGGTTTCTGGGTAATGCTACTAACCCTCTCTATCACCGACGACGCCCCCGCAATGGGATCGCCGAAGATGACCACGCAGGCGTCAAAGACATCAGGCCTATCCATGACCATATCCAGCACCAACCCGTACCTTTCGGCGTCAGCGTCACCCGTCAGGTCCAGGGGGTTACCCACGACACAGTGGCCCGGCAGTCTGGATGCGAGGTCCCAGGATAGGTCCTCGGGTAAAGAAGGCACCTCGAGGCCCGCCATCTCAGCCGCGTCCGTCGCAAGTATGCCGCTGCCACCGGAACTGGTGACAACGAAGAGCCGCCTTCCACCGGGCCTCTTCAGGGCTCCCAGGGCCTTGCCCGCGTCGTAGAGCTGGTCGATATCCGAGACCTGACTTACCCCAGACTGGCGGCACGCAGCGGTGAAGGCCTCATCGCTTCCCGCCACAGACCTGGTGTGGGACTGGGCCGCCCTGCGTCCCGCCCTCGTCTTGCCCCCCTTTAGGACCACCACGCCCTTCTTCCCGGATGCCTCCCTGGCAGCGGCCATGAAGGCCCGCCCGTCAGTCACACCCTCCAGGTACATGCAGATCACCTGAGTGGAGACATCATCAGCGAAGTACCTGAGGAGGTCCACCTCGTCCACATCAACCTTGTTGCCCAGGCTGACGAAGGCGGAGAACCCTATCCCCTCCTCCTCGGCCCGCATGGCCAGGGCGGCGCCGATGGTCCCGCTCTGGGAGACGATGGCCATGGGCCCCTTCTTGGTGATGAGCGGCCAGGACGCGCACAGCCCTGCCGGCGTGTAGTTGACCCCCTGGCAGTTCGGTCCAACGATCCTCACGCCGTGCCGGCGTGCGGCCCGGACTAGCTCGGCCTCAAGGCCCTCCTCGCCTATCTCCCGGAAGCCCCCGCTAATAACAACCGCCGCCCCCACGCCCTTCTCGCCGCACTCCTCGATGACGCCGGGCACAAGCCTTGATGGCACGCACACGACGGCCAGGTCGATATCTCCAGGCACTAGGGATACCGAGGGGTAGGCCTGAAGACCCAGGATCTCCGAGGACCCCGGGTTGATGGGATAGACCTGCCCGGTGTAGCCCCCGCCGATCATATTGGCCAGTATGGTGTGGCCCGTCTTGGCGGGATTCGCGGACGCGCCCACAACGGCTACCGATTGGGCGTTAAAGAGCCTTCCCAGCGCCATCACGAAGGGCCTCCCCCGAAGCAGTCGTGGAGTATTGCCATGCGCGGACAGGCCTGGCGGCAAAGACCGCACCCGTAACACGCCTCGTTATTGATGACCATGATGCCGTCAATGTGGATGGCCTGGTATATGCAGGAATCCTTGCACCTCCCACAGGCGTTACAGCGTTCCTCTATGACCTGGGGGATTCGGGGCTCCGTCATGACGTGGGTACCCAGGGCCTTTCGAGCTTCCAGCCTTTTTGTGGTCAGGCCCCTGACGTCCTCCAGGGAAGCCTCCCTGGCCTCGAGGCTCTCCTCGAGGCCCTTGAGGATCTCTGAATAGGCTCTCGGACCTCTCAGGTGCCCGCTGGTGCATGCCCCGACCGCCTTGGCCCCGACCATGAAGTACTCCAGGGCATCCTGTGCGGAGGAAACCCCGCCCACCCCGATGACATCTATGTCCACGTTCATGGCGACCTCCAGGCACATGCGCAGGGATATGGGCTTCAGGGCGCCCCCTGTGAGCCCGCCGACACCCCTGGGCCCGCCCAGGAGGGGCTCACCCGTCTGGACGTCAACAGCCAGGGCAGGGCCGAGGGCGTCGGAGCAGGCCACCGCGTCCGCCCCTCCCTCCTTCGCGGCCTTCGCCCAGTCCACCGTGTTGTTCAGGAAGATGGCGCTCAGCTTGGCTATGAGGGGGAGCCCCGTGCGCTCCTTGACAGTCCGCAGTATCCCCACGTAGGGACTGGGGTCCTCTATCGCCGGGAGGTCGATGACCAGCCCGGGGAACATGGCCTCAAGGATCTCCTTCATGTGACAGCAGATCGTCGGGATCTCGATGATGTCGGCCCCCGCCAGGGCGGCTCTCTCGGCCAGGTCCGCCGTTTCCTCCGCCGTTACCCCCGCCAGGTTGGCGATAACGGTGACTCCCGCTCGCTTGGCTTCGGGTATGTCCACGCCAAACCACTGGTCGGGCCCTGTGGTGGAACCGAAAACGCAATTGAGGAACCCCCCGGGCACCCGTGCAAAGCAGGGTAGGACATCCTTGGCTGGCTGGGACACAATCGTCTTGGTTGTGACGGCTCCCGGCCCGAAGGACGCCACGTGAGCCATGGTCCGACTGTCCCGGCCGTGCGCACCTGCCGCGACGATCAGCGGGTTCTTCAGCCTGAGGCCTCCTATATCAACGCTGAGGTCCATTCCTACGCCTCCCCGCTCATGTGTCAGCCGCCCGCGGCCGCCATGAGCATGATGACTTCATCGCCGTCATTCAACTGTTCCGGACCCGATACGTTGGGTAAAGGGCGGCCGTTCAGGAAGACCCTGAGGTTCGGCCTGATGCCTTCCCGCCCGTCCAGCACAACCTGGGCCAGGGCCCCCCTCTCTCTGACCAGGTGGTCCAGGAGGTCCGCGAAGGTGGCCGGAGCGGCCAGGGTGACCTCCGCGTCGTGGCCGCCCAGGGCAGACCAGATGAGGTTATAGCCTTTGACCTTAACCCTGATCAGATCAGGCAAGCAAGACGCCCTCCCTCTCCAGGCACTCCATGGCGAAGTCCAAGCCCAGCCTTCTGAGCGTATCCCTCTCGGGAAGGCCCCTTTCGGGATCCCATCCCCTGAGTCGGTAGTACTCCTTTAGCATCGCGTCAAGGTCGACGACCCTGCCCGTGGCGGTGCCCGACTGGGCCGGTTCCTCTGTGAAGCGCCTGGGCAGGCGGTCATCGGCCCTGCTGATACCAAGCCGGACGTTGTAGAGGCGCATGAGATTGTAGATGCGCTCCCCGGTAGCCCTCAAGGACGCCTCGTCCACCTCCATGCCGGTGGCGTACGCTAGTCCCATGGCCTCTTCGGGCCAGTATATCTCGGCAATGACGAAGGCCCCTCCGATCTTGCAGTGGCCCGCCGAATCAACGACCGCGGCGTAGTCCTCCCCGTCCTTCACCACCATTGCCTTGTGCCGGGAGGAGTGGGGATCGATGAGGTCGGGCATGTACTGCTCCCCGTAACGCCCTATGGCCTTGGACGGGAACCCGGTCTCATCGATGGTGGGGTACGCTTTCAGGTGGTCGGCACCCCTGGCAGACGTGACGTGCGCAAGCCCCATCGACTGCTGGGCCCTGCCGTCCTGGCAGGCAATCTCCTGTCCCTTGACCTCCATGGCGTACCCCTCGGAGCCCCGGCCGATCCTCTGGGCCATCCTGCGTACCCCTTCCGCCAGGAGATCGCCGATGCCTTGCCTGGCAGCGATCCGCTGGAGTAGGTCCAGCACCAGGCGGGCATCCCCCCACCGGGGCTCTAGCCCGTCGATATCAGAGGGGCTCACTATGCCCCTGTCGAAGATCTCCATGAGAAACGAGATGGTCCTTCCAGCGGAGATCACGTCCATGCCGAGCTCGTCACAGAGGCTGTTGGCCTTCACAACCGCGTCCAGGTCATCCACCAGGACCCCGGCGCCCAGCGCCCCGAGGACCTCGTACTCCAGGCTCGTTGACCGGGTCCCCGCGAACGGGCCGCTCCTTACGTGGAACATCTTGTCGCAGCCGACTCCGCAGGAGAAACACGCCAGGTGCTTTACGAAGTGGGCCTTCAGCGCCTCGCCGCCGATCTTATCGTGGTGCTCGAAGGAACCCAGCTGGAAGTTCTTCGTGGGGAAACGCCCGGTCATGTTCACCAGGGGGGTCAACCCCGGCGAGCCGTACTCGTGCACGACGCCGTAGAGTTTGTTCTCGCGAATGGCCTTGTGCATCTTTAGGCTAAGATCATAGAAGAGGTCGGGTCTAGCCAAGGTAACTCCGCCGAAACCCCTGACAGCGATGGCCTTGAGGTTCTTGCAGCCCATGACGGCACCCATCCCCGACCGCCCAGCTGACCGCCCGCTGGAAACCAGGATGGAGGCAAAGCGCACGAGGTTCTCGCCGGCAGGCCCTATCGTGCAGGTCTTCACATCGGGGTCCCCCAGCTGGGCCGCTATTGCCTTTTCAGCGCTCCTGGCACCCATACTCCAGAGGTGGCCGGCATCCCGGATCTCGACCCCCCTCGGAGTGATGGACAGGAAGACGGGCGCTTCGGCCCTCCCTGTGATCACCACCATGTCAAACCCTGCGTACTTCAGCTCGGGGGCAAAGAAGCCCCCGCTGTTGGAATCCCCGTAGATGCCCGTGAGCGGTGATTTGGCGATCACCTCGAGTCTCCCTGCTCCTGGCCACGTTGTGCCAGAGAGAGGGCCAGAGGCGAATACCAGGCGATTGCCCGGGTCAAGGGCATCAACCCCTGGCCCTGTCTCGTCCCACAGCACCCGCACCCCGAACCCGTTACCCCCCAGGAAGCCCCGGGCTAGTTCCTCTGGGGTCTCCTCGACGCTCACCTTGCGGTCCGTCAGGTCCACCCTAAGCACCTTGCCTGCGTATCCTTGGTACTTCAACGCGCCTCACCCCCCGGAAAGATCTCGGGATGGGACAGCGCCCTGGCTACTTGCGACCGTCGCCGGTGCGCAGCCGCCTCCTGCTCATCCTGGTACCGGATGGCCGAGGCCGGGCAAATCTCAGCACACCTGGGCGACCCGTCGCAAAGGTCGCACTTGGATGCCACGCGTGTCCCCCGGTCAACACAGGCAGCGCCAAAGGGGCATGACACCTGGCACATCCCACATCCTATGCAGCGTTCGGCGTCAACCACCATGGCACCGGTGTCCTCTCGGCGCGTTATGGCCTCAACGGGACACGCCGAGGCACATGCCGGCTTTTCACACTGCAGGCAGGTGAAGGGAAGGTAGAAGCCGGTATCCTCCCACTTCACCACCGTTATCCTCGAGCGTGCCGGGTGCATGGTCTTCCCTACCCGGAAGGCGCACGCCAGCTCGCAGAGCCTGCAGCCAGTGCAGAGATCCGGATAAGAGACTAAGGCCTTCACCGTTCGTCCCACCTTCCCTGGTCTGGCCGCAACTCAGGCCTGACCCTCCTCCAGGTACCGGCACAGCTGGTCTATTCTCCAAGCCGGGTCTATCCCGAGACGCTCCACCGTCCTGCCGGTCAGGAAGTAGTCCTCGCCATTTAGAACCGAGGCCATCACGGACAGGGCCCTCGAGACCGGGGTCGGAACCCCGAGCATCTCTCCGAGGGAACAGAAGGTGACGAGCCCGTACGGGATGTCCTCGACCAGGTGCCGTGACATGAGTGAATAGGGGCCCTCGCAGACCTCCAGCTTCTCCGTGTGGATAGCCTCAAACAGCGGCAGAACCCTGCCCTCCTTGCCCCTGGGGTTGAAACCGACGTGGTTTATCTCCTCCTCAAGGGTGTAGGCCTTGATGCCCAGGGCCCTGGAGAGGGCAATCCTCTCCCTGTCCACCGCTTCGATTACCCTTACCACAGCCTCGGGGTTCTCCGAGGGCCCGAACAGGTGGAAGTCCTCCTGCCCGTAGCCGGAGGCTATCCTGGCAGCGTTGCATATCATGGGAGGCGGGTGCGTGATGGCGTTGTAGTCCACCAGGATGGTCTCCAGGACATTGGCGGCCTTCCGGATGGAGTACTCAGGGTAGAGATCCCCGAAGGCGGCCACCACCTCCCCGGTGCGCCGGGAAGGGAAGGCCGCTGTTATGAGCTCGACCGTGGGGGATTCGATCCTGACCTGGTGCTGGCCAAGGCGAGTGGCACCGTAGGGAAGTGTGTTGGTCTCTCCCAGGATGGGGAGGACCGCGCCGGCCTCCCGGAGCGCCTTGGCGTAGACTAGAGAGCCGCCCCCTTTCCCCAGGGTGCAGACTACCTGTCCCTCCTCGATGGTGTTCGCCACAAGCTGGGCAAAAACCCTGTAGGCGAAGATGGGCACGGGGTTTAACACCACATCGGCCCCGGTCACCGCCTCGGCGGCATCGGAGGTAACCAGCGAGAGGTGAGCCCTGCCCACCGGCCTGCCATCGATGTTAACGACGTCGATGTAGGGATCGTCGATAAGGGGCCTCAAGCGCTCAGCGTGAGAGGGGGCCTCCGCCAAGCGCACCTCGTGACCCCTTAGGGCAAGGTCCGCGGAGCACGCGTACCCCCCGTTTCCGGATCCCAGAACCGCTACCTTCAAGACGTAACCCCCCTTCCGGCCATCTTCGTCCTCAGCTCGGCTGTCCCGGACTCATCCACACTGCCGTCGGGCTCTAGAACTACTCCGTAGTCTCGCAGGGCCGACTCGGGCAAGATGAAACCGCACTTGACATCGTAGGCAACCCTCTCGGGATCCCTTTCCAGGGGGTCCCCCCAGCCCCCGCCGCCCGAGGACCTTATGGAGTAGGTGTCGCCCTTCGCCAGGCTGCTCATGCCCTTGGCGGGGAGATCCTCCTCTTTCCCGGTGCCCTCGTTCACCATGGGCCTGTTGGTCGAGCCAGGCCGGCCCCCGTACAGGCCGTATGGGGGGGTTACCTTGCCATCGCCGAACATGATCAGGGAGGGGCTCTCATCGTAGAACCGGATCCTGTAACGAACGCCCAATCCTCCGCGGAACTTGCCCGCCCCTCCTGAATCCGTCTCGAACTCGTGGTACTCGGTGATCTGCGGGTAGTCCACCTCGTTGGACTCAATGTTGGGGGCAGTCAGCCCTCCGAGGTCAATGCCATCGCCCACATAGCTCAGGCCGTCGGCGTGGGGCAGCGCCCCTCCGCCGCCCATCCCGCAGAACGCGTACTGCACGTAGAACTCGCCGTTCCGGGGGTCTATCCCCGCGATGGACGGCCCGCACCACCGGTTCCAGCCAGCGGGCGCCCTGTCGGGCAGGGCCTTGGACAAGGCTATATACATAGCCTCCAGTATGGCGCAGGCCGTGTCCAGCGTGGCGCTGGCGACTGGGGCCGGCGGGACGGGGTTGACAAGACAGCCCTCCGGCGCCGTGATGCTTATGGGGGCGTAGGCGCCTTCGTTGTGGGGCACGTCCCCCCTGGCGGTGGTCAGGACAGACACGTAGACAGAGGTACAGGAGTTGGCGAATGGGCTGTTGATGAAGCCCTCTGTCTGCGGGTCGGTACCCGCGAAGTCCACATACATCCTGTCCCCGTCTATAGTGACGGTGACCTTCACCCTTACCTGCGTGCGCCCGTGACCGTCGTCGTCGAGGAAGGTCTCACCCTCGTAGACGCCGTCCGGCATTGCCTCGATCTCCTGGCGCATCCTCATCTCGGCGTACTCCTGTATCCCGTCAAGGATCTCCTTGAGTGCCGGGACACCGTATTTCGCTGCCATCTCCTCCAGCCGGCGCTCGGCGACGCTGCAGGAGGCAACCTGAGCCTTGATGTCGCTGAGGAAGAGGTCTGGCATGCGCGTGTTCATCCTGACCATCTCCAGGACATCGCTGATAGGCTTGTCATTCCGGTAGATCCTGAGCGGGGGTATGCGGATACCCTCATGGAAGATCTCCGTCGCAAGAGGGCTGTAGCTGCCTGGGGACAGGCCGCCCACATCGGCGTGGTGCGCCCTGTTGACCCCCATGAACAGCAGTTCACCCTCATAGAAGATGGGCTTTATCACCGTGACGTCAGCCAGGTGGGTGCCGCCGTTATAGGGGTCATTGATGACGAACACATCCCCTGGAGAGATGTCCCCCTTGAAGGTGTCGGATATGGCCTTGGCAGCCATCATGGACGACGCCGTGTGGGAAGGCACGCCATCCACCTGGGAGATGATCCGCGGCACCCAATCGCATATGGCGCACGAGAAGTCGTGGACCTCGGCGAAGATGGGGGACCTCGATGTCTTGACCATGGTGATCCCCATCTCCCTGTTGATCGCCTGCAGGCGGTGGAATACCACGGACATGGTGATGGCATCCGCGGCTCCCTGGAACCTAGCCTTCGCTCCTCTAGCCATTCTGGGCCACCTCCACCAGGACATTGCCGTAACGGTCCAATCTGGCCACATCCTTGGGAAACAGTACCACGCTGGTGGTCACCATCTCGATGATGGCGGGCCCCTCCACCGTGTTGCCGGGCCTGAGCCTGTGGCCGTCATAGAGCGCTGTGGGGACAAGTCCCCCTGCCTCCACGAAGTAGGCGTCACGCCTGCCCTTGAAGGATGCCGAGGCATCCGGGCCTGTCTCGGGCGCAGACGCCAGGGGCGTCTTGGGCACCTCGCCGATGGCGGTGACCCTCAGGTTTACAACCTCGATCTCGTTGCCAGGCTCTGAGTAGGTGTAGAGCCGTTCGTGCACCTGGTGGAAGGCCTCGGCTATCGCCGGGGCTGCCTCGGGTCCGAGCCAGCCTCCCGGCACACCCACTGTCACCTCATGGTGCTGGCCCACGTATCTCATATCCATGAAGCGTTCCATTCTGATGCGCTCCGGGGGTACCCCCTCATCCTCGAGGGTCCTTTTGCCTTCCGTCTCCAGCTGGTCCACAAGGCTTCTGGTGGTCTCCCAGTCCAGCTGGGAGAGCACACCCTTCATCGTCCGGACGTAGTCGTGTTTTAGGTCGGACTCCAGCATACCCAGGGCGCAAAACACCGATGCCGCCATGGGCACGATGATTCTCCCTATCCCGACCTCCCTGGCAAGCATGGAGGCGTGGACTGGTCCAGCCCCGCCAGCAGCCACCAGGGCGCACTCCCTGGGGTCATGGCCCCTTTCAAGGCTGACCACCCGTATCGCATCGGCCATATTGCTATTGACAACGGAGAATATGCCGTGAGCCGCCTTGACCACATCAATGTCCAGCGGCTCAGCGATGTGCCTCGTGATGGCCTCCCGTGCCGTCCTGGCGTCGAGCCTCATCTCCCCTCCCAGGAAGAAGTCGGGGTTGAGGTACCCCAGGACGAGGTTTGCATCGGTCACGGCAGGCCTCGTGCCGCCGCGGCCGTAGCATGCCGGACCCGGGACGGCCCCGGCGGACAGGGGACCCACCTTCAGGAGGCCGCCCTCATCGATGTGAGCGAGGCTCCCGCCCCCGGCGCCAACGGTATGGATGTCTATGCTGGGGATGGCGATCCTGTATCCTGACACCCAGCCATCAAGGGTGATGGAGAAGTCGCCGTCCTTGATGAGGGTCACATCGAAGCTGGTACCCCCCATATCCGTGATTATCAGGTCCTTGATGCCCAGTATCTCGGAGAAGAAGCGACCCCCAACGGCCCCTGCTGAGGGCCCAGACAGCAGGGTGGTCACGCCGTGGCCGATGGCGTAGTCGGCGGACATGACCCCACCGTTGGACTCTGTCACCAGAAAGTCCCTGGGAAGCCCGCTTTCCTTGAGCTGGGCCTTGAGGTTCGCTAGGTAACTGCCCAGAACCGGGGATACGTACGCGTTAACGACGGTTGTCGAGGTTCTCTCGAATTCCCGGATCTGCCTGAGGACATCAGAGGAGAGAGATACGTGGGCCTCCGGCCACTCCTGCCGGATGATCTCACCTATCTGCTCCTCGTGCGTGTCGTTGACGTAGGAGAACAGGGTACACGCGGCAACCGATATGACGCCCTGATCCCGGAGGTAGCGCGCGGCCTCCCGGACCTCTCGTTCGTCCAGGGCCTCGATGACCTCCCCGTCCCACGCTATCCGCTCTCGGACACCCACCCTGAGATAGCGCGGGACGATCATGGGGGGCCGCGCCTCGGACAGGTTCCAGATGTCGTTCTTGTGCGCCCTGAACATCTCCAGCGCATCCCTGAAGCCCTTGGTGGTGATGAGGCCGGTCTTGGCACCCTTGTACTGGATCATCGTGTTAGTAGCCACCGTTGTGCCGTGCACAAGGATCTCGATGCGCCCCAGGAAGTCGCCAAAGGGGTGGCCGTAAAAGGACGCCGCCTTCCTAATGCAGTTCATCAGCCCTATTGACGGGTCATGAGGCGTCGACGGATCCTTGAAGATCTCAATGTGACCCTCATCGTCTACCACAACAGCGTCGGTAAAGGTCCCACCAATGTCTATGCCCACCCTGTAACCGGACACTTGGACACCTCCCAGTCAATCAATGGCGCCAGCGCGCCGCCAGAGGGCACTAGACCTCTCGATACACCTGCGGGTGACCTTCTCTTCGTCAACGGTCACCACGCGCCCCTGGTCCACAACGACCCTCCCGTCAACAACCACCGTCTCCACGTCCCGGCCGTTCACGTCGGACACCATGAAGGGCATCAGGGTCGCCGGGATCACGGGGGTCGGCCCCTGGGGTTTGACGACGATCAGGTCAGCCCGCTTGCCCACCTCGAGGGAACCCACCTCGGCATCGAGACCCAGGGCTCTGGCTCCCTTGGAGGTCACCATCTCCAAGGCCTGGTTTGGGGGAACCAGCCCGGGGTTCTGCCGGTGAACCTTGTGGATCAGGTACGCCGCCCGGAGGTACTCGAAGGTGTCCAGGGTGAAGAAGCAGTCGTGACCGATGCTCACGGTTATCCCCCGGTCAAGCATGTCCGGGATGGGAGATACGCCGTTACCCCCGAGCATGTTGCTCATGGGCGTGTGGGCCACCTTGACGTCGGATGCAGCAAGGAGGTCCATCTCTTCCTCATCCAGGTGGATGCAGTGAACCGCCAGGACGTCAGGGCCAAGGCAACCCAGTTGGTCCAGGAGCCGCACGGCTGTGGTCCCCCGCGTGGCAACGGTCAGGCTAGGGGGGATCTCAGAGACGTGAATGAAGATACCTGCGCCGTTTTCACCGGCCAGCTGCCTGACCACCTGGATCATCTGGGGGGAACAGGTATCGACGGTGTGTAGGCCAAATCGCCCCCGGATCCTCGATGCTGGGGTGTTTCGCTCCTTCACGAACCTCAGGTTCTCCTCGATCCCCAGGCGCCCGTTCTCCTGGCTTATCCTCTCGGTGGCCTCAAACGCCACGACGGCCCTCAGCCCGATCTCCTCCAAGGCCCTGGCGCTGGCGTCAAGGCATCCCGGAAGCGCCATGGGCGCCTCCACCATCTCACCTACGCAGGTCGTCCCTGCCTTCAGCATCTTCATGGAGGCAAAAAGGGTCGTCCAGTATATGTCCTCGGGCGTTGTCTGGTCCTCGATATCAGGCCACCACCACTTGGTCAGGAGGTCCATGAAGTCGTGGAACTTGGAGAAGTCCACGGGCATGTTATGGCCAACGACACTGGGCATGTGGGTGTGGGAGATGACCAGACCCGGAAACACCACACGGCCGGATGCCTCCACAACCGTCTGGGCCTCGTACCTATCCTCCAGTTCCCTCCTGGAGCCAATCTCAACGATGATCCCGTGGTCCAGGGCGATGGCGCCGTCCGGAATGGTGGTGTACGCCGGGTCCATGGTCCCCACGAGCCCGCCAAGGATCAAGAGGTCTACTGTCTTCTTCATATCACTCACCCCATGAGCAGCGCCAGCAGTGCCTTCTGGACGTGGAGCCGGTTTTCGGCTTCATCGAAGATGATGGACCTCGAACCGTCGAGCACCTCATCGACTACCTCTTCGCCCCTGGCCGCAGGCATGCAGTGCATGATCAGACCCGCCGGATTAAGAAGGTCCACGACGTCGGGAGTTACCTTCCAGTGCTGGTACTTCTCGGGGAACTCATTATGGGGGGCCGGTGCGGCGAAGTGGGTCTCTATTCCCTTCCGGAAGACCTCGGGTGATACCCAGCTGTAGATGTTCAGGAAATCGGCGCCCCTGGCCGCCCCCCTCATGTCATGCACGATATTTATCTCCGAGCCGTACTTGGACGCCTCGGCCCTCGCCGCCTCCAGCTCCTGGTCTAGAGGCTCGTAACCCTCGGGGCACGCGATGACGAATTCCATGCCCAGCTTGGCTGCTATGTGCATGCTGGAGTTCACCAGACCGATCGGGGGATTCGAGTGGCGCCAGGCCCAGGTAATGACGTACTTCAGGCCTTCAAAGCGCCCCCGCTTCTCCAGGACGGTCTGGAAATCAGTCAGCGCCTGGCAGGGGTGTTCATAGTCATTGGATGCATTGATGACGGGGATCCGCATCTTCTCAGCCCCTTTAACCAGGTCGTCATGTGACATGACCCTGGCGGCAAGGGCATCGGCGTACCGGTCAATGGTGCCGCAGGTATCCAGCCAGCTCTCTTCCTTGGCCTTGCCTGCCCAGTACCTGTCCGTACCCAGGTAGATGGCGTGGCCCCCCAGCTTGGTCATGGCTGTCTCGAAGGATATGCTGGTCCTGGTCGAGGGGATCTCGAAGATCATGGCCAGCACCTTGTTCTTCAGGATCTCCTGGATCTCGCCGCGTTTCTGGGCCATCTTAAGGTCTGTGGTGGTACCGAATATGAATCGGAGGTCCTCAAGCGTCAGGCCCTTCGTGGACAACAGGTCGCTCCCTTTCAGATGGTTCACTCGCATGGCCCTCCCTTCCATGTTTGAACAGAGTTCCGCAATGCGGAAATCTCTCCCGCTTCGTGAACATCTTTCTATGCGATCCGCCCGATTCCTTCAGGACGATGCGAAAACATGGATCAAAACCCTGGAATCTGGGCAGTGCATTCGGTGCTACTGCAGAGTGAGGTGGTATGATCGGTGGAGGGCGAGCCCATACAGAATGGGCCGGCATAAGGCAGTCTCGGCAAGGCCAGGCGGAGTCCCTGAGCTCAGGTCCATGACCGCCTTAGGGATGTTTGCTCCTGTTGCGCGCCGTGATACTTGCCTTTTCTGCCCGCTTTCTTTCTGAATCTTGCTGCTCGTTCGCTACACGGCTCCCGCATGGGATGCGCCGTTTTTTGGGAACCGCGTAGGCTGCGGCCCCGTTTGAACTCCTGTTGCTTCAGCCTGACTCTATCGGGGTGGTTAAGGGCCTTGTGTTCCAGTTATTGCTGCATCTTCTGTTGTGGGTATATGTGCTGGGATGCTCGGGTCCTGCTTGCAGTGCGATAGGCTTCAAGCCGCTCACTCCCCAGAAGAATGTTTCACGTTGTGCTGTTATTGTGCGTACGGGTACAACGAGGGGACGAGGAGGTGAGGTTGGCGAAGACGGCAAACATCAACATTCGCATTGACCCGGAAGCAAAAAAGAAAAGCAGAACAGCTTTTCGCCAAATTTCAGCATTACTGTAACCGGTGCGGTGAACATCTTCCTGCATCAGTCCTTAATGGTAGGCGGCCTGCCTTTTGAGATGAAGCAGCCCATCTATAGTGCTGAAACCGAAGCAGCCATACAGGAAGTAAGAGCTATTGCTGGCGGAAGAATCCCAGCGAAATCCTACGCTTCGGCTCGTGAACTGTTCGAGGAGCTTAACGCGAATGTCGGGACCCGGGGACCTGACTGAGACAGGACTGAAACGAACCGTGTTCTGCCTACCGAGGCACTTCCCTGTAATACACCTACAGGCCAGACAGTCCGTGAACCGGGTCCCCCAGCGCCCGCCTCTGCCACTCCTCGAATTCGGAGAGGATGAGGGATGCCTCCCTGAACCTGACGCTGTCGCACAGATCCCGCCTCTCTTCAGGCTCAACGGCCCTTAGGGCCCACGGGCCCGTGCCCTCCTTCAGCACCAGGCCAAGTTCAATCAGTACCTCGAGGCCATAAACCAGGGCCCTCGCAGGCTTGCCCGGGAGCATCCTTGCGATGTCCTCTGGCCACCGGTAGGCAACCGGTCCACGGTCCCTTATGACAGTGTACAGGCTCACCAGGAGCGCCCGGCCAGGCATCGCGGCGCGTACCATGGCATCCGCCCTGGCGGCATCCTCAGCGCTGTATAGCAGGTGCACCCGGGCATCTGGGAGCGCGAGGGCGGACGTGAAACGAAACTCCGCCGGCCCCAGGGGCATGTCCCAGAAGACAACCTCTATCCCCTTCGAGGGCAGTCCCTCGGCTCCTGTGCCCACCAGGACAGCGATGTGTCCTTCCGAGAACTCCGCCGCCAGCCTGCCTCTGGCCTTCGCCCCCAGGCCAGGGTGATAGTACATCGCCTCCAGCCCTTTGGGCTTCAGTACCTGGCGCAACGCCTTTGCCACCTGGCCGGATCTGGAGGGAGTGTTCGTGTAGACGAAGCACGGTCCCTGCATGGCTAGGCTCTCCACATAGGCTGCCCGGTTTGTGTTACGCTTGGCATCCACAACAGTAACGTCGGGACCCACCTCTTCCCACGCCCACCTGCCTTCGGACAAGGTTTCCACCTCAAGACAGCCGGGGAACGCCACCAGGGCAGGGTTCGTCCATGTCCTAGGGCAGGCGCGCCGCCACTGGCGGTAGAGCTCGAATGATACCACGAGCACTTCGTAGTTATCTGGAGGCGTCACCGGCTCAAGGCCGTGGCAGGCCTGCACCGCACGTTCGCTGTGAGCTATAGCGAGGTGATGGGCCCACCATACCACCTGCCGCGCACCTGCCAATACTACCAGCGTGCGGCCCGGAGCCTCCCGAGCCAGCCTTTCCATAATCGGCCTTATGTCCTGGACCCGCCATGAGGCATCCTGAGGCACTGGACCACCAGGGGGAAACCGGGGTGGCCTTGGCACAGGGGCCATCAACGGCACCTCATCAGGCAAAGCAACCAGCACCCGGTGGCCGAAAAACCGGTGATACTCCCCGGATCTGAGCCAGTCATGGGCCCAGCCCTCCCAGGCCCGCAGGTCTTCAACTATGGCCCTGGGGCGCTTCCGGCCGCGCCAGGTGTCCTCCTCCAGCCTCACTAGGAAGTCACAGGGGGCATCAAGGGTATCCCGGGCCCCGGCCATTCCGAAGGCTACGGCATCCAGGCTGACCGAGCCTTCCTCGTCCGTAAGCCTCATCTGCAGGTGGCCCCCGTCCTTGCCCACGGGCCTCACAGACCAGGCCCACGCCCCTACCGCCAGGAGCGGCCTGGGGTTTCCGTGCCCGAAGGGAGCCAGCGCCCCCATCTCAGCGGCTAGATGGGATGTCATCTCCCCCAGGGAGACCCTGGCATCCGCCAGAACCTCCCTGGGGCGCGCAGGGGGGGCCAGCTGGCCTAGTACCCTCCTGAACTGGTCCACTTTGTCCTCCCTGAGTTCCACACCTATGGCCTGGGAGTGGCCCCCCAGTCTCAAGAGGGTTTCCGAGGCGCGCCCCGCCAGGTCTAAGAGGTCTACCCCGGGCACGCTCCGCCCGGACCCCCGCCCGATGCCGTCTTCCAGAGATACCAGTATGCAGGCCCTGTTGTGGACCTGGGCCAGTCGTGCGGCGACTATGCCGAGCACCCCTCGGTGCCACCCCCAGGACGCCAGCACCACAACACCGTCCAGGAGGGACGGGTCAAGGCTCAGGATGTGGCCGGCCTCCTCGAGTATGATGCTCTCGGTGGCCTGCCTCTCCACATTGAGCAGTTCAAGCTGGGCCGCCAGGTCCTTCGCCCGCTCATCGTCGGAGGTGAGCAGTAGATCCAGGGCCGGCTCGGGGCTGCCCATCCTACCTGCAGCGTTGAGCCTTGGCGCCAGGCCAAACCCAACACTGTACTCGTCCACTCCCTTCGAGCCCGCCACTTTAGCCAGGGCTTGGAGACCTACCCTGAGGGATTGCCCCATGGCCCTGATGCCCTCGCACGCTATAATCCGGTTGTCCTCGAGTAATGGAACCTGGTCCGCCAGGGTTCCCAGGGCGGCCAGGTCCACAAGGGACATCACCATGTCATCTCCCCCCGCTCCCAGCAGCCCCCGGGTAGCAAGCGCCCTGGCCAGCTGGAAGGCAATCCCCGCCCCGCAAAGCCCCTTGAAGGGGTAGGCACACCCCTCCTGGAGCGGGTTTATCACGCACGCCTCCGGCAGCGGTCCTACCACCTGGTGGTGGTCGGTTACTATCACATCCAATCCCAGGGACCGGGCAAGGCGGACCTCCTCCGCCGCCCCTATCCCCGTATCCACCGTCACCATGAGGGATGCGCCCCGGCCCGCCACGGCCTCCACCGCCTCTCGATGGACGCCGTATCCCTCATCCAGGCGGTGGGGTATGTACCAGGACACCCCCACACCGAGGCTACTGAACACCTGGACCAGCAGGGCCGTGGCGGAGAGACCGTCAACATCGTAGTCCCCGTAGATCGCCACGTGCTCTCCTGATTCAAACGCTTTCTCAAGGCGTTTCACGGCCACGGGCATCCCCTTCATATCGAAGGGATCCCCCAGGTAGCGAGTATGGGGATCGAGGAAGCGGCGAGCCGCCTCGGGATTGGCAATACCGCGGCTGGCCAGGATCTGGGCAGTGACAGGGTGAATGCCGAGGCTATGCGAAAGGGCGCTCCCCTCATCACATCCGGGAAGCACCCTCCATGGAACTCTCTCCCGGTGCCTGCGCGGGAAGAATGAAGCCATCAGGCCTGTTGAACGGGCTCAGGACCGCCAGCCGCCTGAGCCTCCAAGGCCTTTCGCAGGACGTCCACCTGCTCCCTCAGCCTGTTCTCCTCCAGGCACTTCTCCTTCAGGTCACCCTCCATCTTCTTCACCTGGGAAAGAAGGTCTTTGCGGGTCCTCATGAACTGGACCTGCCTGAAGACGTAGAGGATCCCCACGATAGTGGCTCCGGCCGCGGTGGCGCCCAGTATCACCAGGGCAAGCGAGATCCCGTGAAGGGTCCAGAACAGAAAGTTCACATCCACCACCAGGGCGTTCTGTATGGCGAACATCGCTACAATCAAGGCAAAGAGCAGCACCAGGATCAGCCTGTACATATGGGCTCACTCCCAATCCACACGAGTCTGGAATCCCGCTATTTGGCTACTTCTATAGTACTCAGCGAGATTCCTCTACAGGCCGCGTGGACTGGAGACCTACTTCGAGGACTCTTTTTGTAGGATTCGTGCGAGATCTTCCTTTTCCAGCTCCTCCAGGACGTAGAGGGCACCCTCAGCTCGCCTCGCCAGCTCGTCCAGGAATCCCCTGTTGGGTTCCAGCCCGACACAGGCGAAGTCCACCCGGGCCTCCGGGATCTCCTCCGCTGACGCCAGGGCGTCGGCCACGGGATTGGCGGTCCTCAGGGCAACCGTGGGTATCCCGTCAGTGATCATGAGTATGAGGGGGTTTCTCGCCCTGGCCTCCTTCATGTACTTCACCGCCGCCAGTATGCCCTGGGCCATGGGGGTGAGGCCCTGGGGCACGATGGCCCCCAGCCCCCTTTCGGCCTCATCGAAGCTCCTTGTGAGGGGAACCCTGATGTCCACGCGACTCTCCTGGAAGGTTATCACCGCCATCCGCCCCTTGCTTTTGAGCAGAAGGTGCCTGGCCAGGTACTTGCCGGTCCTAATGCGGCGCCCCGCCATGCTGGCGCTGGCGTCCAAAAGGAGGCATATGTCAGAGTATCTCCGGCTCTTATAGTGGACCACCCACAGGTCCTCTGGCAGTATGATGATACTCCTCTCCGCGCACCGGCCCGCTGAGGAAATCACCGTCTCAGCCACTGCCAGTTCTTCTGCCCACTCACCGTCCACAGCCTTTGCTGCCCTGGGTCCCGGACCCCGCCTCCCCTGGCCCTTGCAGGGCTTCCCCTGCTGGCAAGCCCTGGGCACGGCGCCCCTGGGCAGGCGCCTCACTATGCGGCGGAGGTGCATCTCCATCTCCTTCCGGTGAGTTCGCAGGAAGTTCCTCAGGGCTATGCCCTCCTCCGTGAGGCGGTACGTGAGGCCGTCCCTCTCCAGGAGCCTGCGTACCCTGAGGGTTTCTATCACATCCCTGGGCACCGGGGCTGAGCCCGTCTCAGCCTGCCCACCTGGCCCGAAGGACTCCAGGGCATGCTGCAAGTTGGAGGCACCGTCTACCTCCTCGGCCAGCTCCAGGGCCAGCCTGAGGTTGTGGATATCCTGGACTTGGCGAGGGGAAGGCGTGTTATTTCCTTGCCTGAGGTTGGAGTCGGAGGTGGCCCTGTAGTGGGAGAGCTCCTCGGGCGTGGGTTGTGCCTGGATATCTCGCCTGACGCGTTCCACCTTGCGTATGTGGAGGCCCTGCCTGGACACCTCGTCTTCTACCGCTGATACCAGGTAGAAAAGGACACCCAGGCTCTCCTGGCCGATGCCGCAGGCCAGGTGCACGTGGTTCATGTGGGCCCTCTTCAGGCTCTCCAGCCTCCCCCCGTGGAGATGCCCGGTAATGCGCCCCCCTCCGCCACCTGTTTGGATGTCTATCAGGTCTGCTGAGACCTCACCCCCGGTGTCGCCGCGGTAGCGAGCAATGGCCTCGCGGCATGCCCGGGCCAGGGGCTGGGGAACTACCAGGCCCACGTCGTGAAATATATCCAGGTGGATTATCTCGCCAGGATTCGCCCGCCCGTAGAAGGTCCCCCCAGCGTCACACCGGGGGAGCACCCTTACCTCCTCGGGCACGGAGGGGTCTATGCAGTGGACGAAGTAACTGGCGCAACACGCCTCCCCTATTCGCACGGCGCCCCTGTGGAGACGCTCCCTGAGCCCCGCCGCCAATCCTATGAGCTGCCTCACCGTGACATTAGCTCCTCTTCTCCCCTGAGGACCTCGTCAGAGCGCAGCTTGGCCAGGGGGCACGCAAGAAGCGGCGGGCACGTCAGGGGCACCGAGGCCGAGGAAGAACCCATGCCGGACATCCCTGGGTGATCGTTGCCCGGTGAGGAGCGCCTGTTCCCCGCCCCGGGCTGGCCCTGGCCTTCCCCGTTGCTGCCCGGGAAGAGCTTGTTCCTCAGGTCCGTCACCATGCGGTGGAGGGATCCCGCAGGCTTGGCCTCCTTGTCCTGGCTCTTGGCCCGGGCGCCTTGGGGCCCAGGTTTGGCCCCAGCCACGTCTTGGTTATCGTCCTTGGACTCCAGGAGGCGCTCCACTATCTTCTCCATGGCAGATAGGTCCACCCGGTGCTTCAAGACCAGGGGCACCACCGCCGCCAGGTGGTCCAGCCTCACCTCCCGGCTCCTCTCCAGCGCTGCCGTCAGGCGGGAACAGGCCTGGAGTGCCTCTACCGCCCTGAGGCTCTCCAGCTGGAACTCCACGTAGAGCCCGGCTATGACGTTTCTTATTGCCCACGGGAGGTGAACCTCGTCGAGAAAGGCCAGGGCCGCCAGGAACTCCTGGGCCTTCCTGGAGTGCTCGCCAGGGGCTGCTGCCTGGCAGTCACGGAGGATGTCTAGGACGCAGCCGGCGTCCGAGGGGCGCTGTGTGCCCACCCCTAGGTCGAACCTGTCGGAGAGCTGCTTCCTGATATCCTCTAGCGGGCCGGGGTCTTCATCCGGATTGGACGCCGCCCAGACCGAGACGGTTATAGGCATGGTCACCGGGGGCAGGCCTGTCTCCTCCACCTTGATGATGCCGGGCTTTGTCCCCATGACCCCCAGGAGTACGTCGGCAATCTCGGGCGCTGTCTCCGCCAGGCGGTTGATCTCATCGATGAAGAGTATGCCACGGTGCGCCTGGGGTATGGTGCCCGGCAGGAGCGCCGCGTCCGGTTGCGACCTGTTGGTGATGCGAGCCAGGTCCAGGCTTCCCACGGCAGTACCCATCTTCACTGAGGCCGAGATCTCCAGGAAGGGCATGGGGCATGCCTCAGTGCCCAATTCCTTCAGGGTCTTACGGTCAAGACCACGATGGTCAGGGCAGTGGGGTCTCTCTGAGTCGCAGTTGTAGAGGCAGCCCTTAACCCGGGTAATGGGGGGAAGCACTGAGCGGGCCGCCCGCATGATGGTGGTCTTCCCCGTGCCCCTGAGCCCCTCGACATGGATGTGAAGGGGAACGTTCTCCAGCGTGGAGACCACGGACATGTCAATGGCCCTGAATAGCGCGTCATTGCCCTCATGGCGTATGAGGGCCTGGTACTGTCGCATCATAGGTTGTCCCTCCCGTGCCTTGTGTTTCTGGCAAAGTGTAGTATGTCCCGGCGGAAGGGAGATAAGAGGACTTGCGGGGGGATTTGGATGCTGGAAAAATCTTGCCTGGCCTGGGTGAGGCTACCGGCAGGGGTTCACATGCACCATGACACCGGCCACCTCGGGGATTGCGATCATGACCGCTGACTTCACGCTTGAGGCAACGTCATGGCCTTCCTTGACAGTGATCTGTGGGTCCACGCAAATTGCCAGGTCAACCAGGAAATCAGGGCCCATTGGGCGGATCCTGGCGGCATCCACCCTGATGACGCCGGCGGTCTCGGAGGCTGCCCGGCACACACGGTCCAGGAGGGGCAGGTCGGTCACCTTGTCCATGAGGTCATCCACAGCGCTGCGGGTTATGTCCCAGCCCATCTTGACTATGAAGCCGGAGACCAAAAGGCCGGCCACAGGATCCAGGTAGGGCATCCCAAGGCGTGCAAGTCCCACCCCGGCCAGGACCGCCACGGAGGAAACGGCATCCGAGCGGTGTTCCCAGGCGCTGGCTAGGATGGCCTTGGAGTTCGCCCTCGTGGCCAGGCGAAACTTGTAGCGGAACATAGTCTCCTTCACCACGATGGATATCAACGCCATCCACAGGGCCAGGACCCCCGGGGCAGCGTAGTTCCCCGCCCTGAGCTGCCCTATTGCCGAAAGCCCGATCTGGAACCCTGCCAGGACCACTATAATCCCTATGATCTTGGCGCCAACGGGCTCGGCCTTGCCGTGCCCGTAGGGGTGACAGGTGTCAGAGGGCCGGTTGGCCACCCGGACCACCACCAGGAGGGCTATGGAGCTTGCGAAATCCGCCAGGGAGTGGAGCCCGTCGGCCAGCATGGCGTGGGAGGATGCCAGGGATCCCGCCGCCACCTTGGCGGCACCTAGGAGCAGATTTCCCATTATCCCCACCAAGGCACCAGTCTGGCCTTGTCTGAGACGTTCTTCCCGGAGCACGGCCATCCCCCCACAAGAAAAGCGGGCTTCGCTGTGGAAGTCCCGCGGTAGTACCGCTGCATATGCCCGGCCAGAAGAGGCTTGACCTCATTATTTAAACTATCACATGCTCAAAGGTTTCACAAGATCTCTCTTGGGTAACATTCTTAGGTGGGTTGACACGGAGCCTCGCACGAAGGAGAGCCAAGATACCGGCGCTGCGACCCCCCGAAGGAGCTGGGAGTTCGGGGCCACAGCAATGGGGCTCGTCGGTATTGCCAAGTCCGCTACCGGCGTTGGGAGCGTGAAACCCCAGGGCCGGGGCCCCTAGGCCAGCGGTACGACATTGGAGCCTGTAGTCCATACAAGGTTTTCTGCCATCTTGTGATAGGTACCCTGGACAGGCCCTGGAGGATGTCCCTTTCTTGCGGACACACCGGTGGCCGCCCCCAAAGACCCCCACACCCGCCGCCAGGGGGGGTGTCGTTCCCGCCGTCGCCTACCATGACCACGACCTTCCCTTCCTCTATGAGGACCTGTACCATCCCGGCTTACTCGTGGGGGAGAGCCCCCCGTAAGGAAACGCTGGATCCCCATCTGCTCCGGTACCTTGGCTGCCACGTGGCTGTCCCCGGTGAGCATCACTACTTCAATGCCTGGTATAAAGGGCCAGGCGAGGCAA
Organism: Bacillota bacterium; assembly: GCA_040754315.1. Taxonomy (NCBI): domain Bacteria; kingdom Bacillati; phylum Bacillota; species Bacillota bacterium. The sequence goes on along the minus strand of JBFMCS010000051.1, from coordinate 98,601 downwards.
TAAAGAGATCCGCAATCTAAACAGGTCTCTGTCCCGCAAAGAGAAGGATTCCCAAAACCGCGAGAGAGCCAGGATCGAACTTGCCAGGGCACACCGGATCGCCCTGGCGAAAGAACTGGCTGAAAAGTACTCGCTGATCTGCGTCGAGGATCTGAACCTCAAGGCGATGAAAAGACTCTAGGGTACAAAGATCTCCAGTGCGCCAAGACTGGAGCGGCGGTAGTCGAAATCCCCAGATTCTATTCATCGTCTAAGACCTGTTTCTATTGCGGCCACGTATTGGATGATCTGTCTCTCACTATGAGAGAGTGGACCTGCCCGGTATGTAGCGCAAAACATGATCGGGATCTGAACGCTGCCCGGAATATTTTCAGGGTGGGTGCATCCGACCCTTGGGGAGAAGGAGTAAGACCTGCTTCGGCGGGCGTCCTTCCATGAACCGGAATCCCTCGAATTCATTCGTGGGCGACCCTTGCGGGCTGGAACACTGTGGGCTTCGTGGCTGTGAGAGCCTGAGGCAGTCTCACGGCGTCCAGGCTCATACATAGTGGTTCCCTGGTGGCTATGCTGGGTTTGGTGCCGGTGGTCGCCATGCTAACCCGTGGGGCGGTTAGCCCGGCTAGACTGAGGACAGGCCTTTCAGATAAGTAGTCTTTTCCATTGAGCCCTCGTATCTTCACTGGAGGGGAGTTGGAAAAACCGGGCGCGGCGGCCCTGAGGGGATGGGGAGGCCGGATCCAACCGGCCTCCCTGCGGTCGCCAGTCGATTGCCAGTTCTCAGGCCCTCCTCATGACACTAGCCCCTCAAACCGAGCCGTACCTGGCGGTCCGCTTACCAACACCCTGGGACTTGGTGTTGGCAAGCGGCGTCTTGGCCAGCTCATAGATGAGAGGCGTCACAATCTTGCCCGTGATTTTGAGCTTCTCCAACTTCACCATGGCAATGGTATCCAGGTCTGTGTGGAGAATGTCCCCAAACTTCTCAGTTTCAATGCCCCACATGTCATAGGGATCCAGGTGCCAGTTCCACCATTCGAAGTAGGCCACGGGAATGCCTGCAAGACGGAATGCGACGTGGTCACTCCAGTCCCCGGTGAAGCCGCCCCAGCTGGTGTCAGGGGTGGTCCTAATATCCAGTCCCTGCCGGGTGCCAATGGCCAGCGCCATATCCCTAACCCATGTCTCGCCCTCGAGGCCTGCATACACGTAACAGTAGTCTCCAATGCCCACCATGTCCATGTTGATGTAGGCAACCGTCGACGCTATCTCTTCCTCGCTCATCTGTTCAACGTAGTGCCTGGACCCTCTGAGACCTACCTCTTCAGCCCCCCATGCTATGAACTTGATGGTGGCATATGTGGGGAAGTCCTTCAGGAGAGAGGCTGCCTCCAGCATGACCCCTACACCACTGGCGTTGTCGCCGGCACCCTTACCCCTGGCCACGGAATCGTAGTGGGCGCCCACTATCAACGTTACAGGCCCACGCCCAGGCTTGACTGCCACCACGTTCTGTGAGTTGCCAGTCACACCCTGCCTAACGTAGGAGAATGGCTGGATATGGACCTCTAGTCCCAGGGCCTCGAACTCCTTCTTGACGTACGCTGCCGCTAAGGCTTCGTTTGAGCCCCCTGCCACCCTCGGTCCGATTCCCTCCGACAGGTAGTATACATGGTCCCACGCGACCTCCCCGGTGAAGTACTGGGGGAGCACCTTGTGGGCAGCCTTCGCCTGCTCCGGCAGGGCCACCGCGGGCACCGCCAGGGCAACACACAGCAGAACAGCAACTGCATAGCCTGCCAGACCCTTGCGAACCAACATCACCAATACCCCCCGTACTGTGGTCTCCGCTGGACACTCGTTAAAACACCTGCGCGCGGCATCCCCCCCTAACGGTTTTCCCAGCACCAGGGGAACCCGCTCAACAGTCGCAAGGCTCCCCAGATCCTAACGCCAGAGGTCCTTGAGTATGTCCTCCAGGTTGGGCCTCCCGATCTCCTGCAGCTCGTACCTTACTCGCACTGCGGGCTTCTGCATCTTCGCCACGCGTCTCAGGTCGATGGGTGTTGCCGCCACCACCAGGTCAACGGGGCAGGCGTTGATGGTTTTTTCTAGCTCGGCCACCTGCGCGTCCCCGTATCCCATGGCGGGGAGCAAGGGCCCCATATGCGGGTACTTGGTGAAGGTCGCCTTGATGCTGCCCACCGCATAGGGCCTGGGGTCTAGGAGATTGGCGGCACCGAACTTCCTGGCGGCCATGACCCCCGCACCGTAGGCCATCTCACCATGGGTCAGTGTGGGCCCGTCCTCGATGACCAGCACCGCCTTGCCCCGGATGGCATCGGGGTCGTCCACGGTCATGGGTGAGGCTGCGTCAACCACTCTCGCCCTGGGGTTCAGTGAAACTATGCTCTCCCTGACCCTTGCCACGCCAGCGTAGTCCGCTGTGTCTATCTTGTTGATGACCACCACGTCCGCCATGCGGAGGTTAGCCTCCCCTGGGTGATACCGGGTTTCGTGTCCCGGCCTATGGGGGTCAGCCACTACCAGGTAGAGGTCTGGCACGTAGAAGGGCAGGTCGTTGTTGCCTCCGTCCCACACCACCACGTCCGCCTCGGCCTCAGCCTGCCTGAGGATGGCCTCGTAGTCCACGCCAGCATACACCACGGTACCCGCATCGATGTGGGGCTCGTACTCCTCCCTTTCCTCGATGGTGCACTTGTGCTTGTCGAGGTCTCCGTAGGTGGCAAACCGCTGGCACACCTGGACGGACAGGTCTCCGTAGGGCATGGGGTGACGCACAACAACGGGGACCTTGCCCATATCCTTGAGGACCTTGCATACCCTGCGCGTGGTCTGGCTCTTGCCGGACCCCGTCCTCACGGCACCGATGCCGACTACCTTCTTGGATGACTTCAGGCCCGTGCTTCGTGGGCCCATCAAGACGTAGTCCGGTCCCTTGGCAAGGGCCCTGGAGGCCTGGTGCATCACGAACTCGTGAGACACGTCGCTGTAGGCGAACACCACCTGCTGGATGCCGTGCTTATCTATCAAGGTCTCCAGGTCCGCCTCGGCGAAGATGGGGATCCCGTCCGGGTACATGCGCCCGGAGAGGGCGGGCGGGTAGAGTCGCCCTTCGATGTCCGGGATCTGCGCAGCAGTGAAGCATACTACTTCGTAGGCGGGGTTATCCCTGAAGAAGACATTGAAGTTGTGGAAGTCTCTCCCCGCAGCCCCCATGATGAGCACTCTGGTCTTTGTCAAGTTCGATACCCCTCCGATTCTGTGAAGTTGGATGTCCTCGTCCACGTGTCCCTGCGGCGATGCGTTCATCACCTCCGTCCTCCAACTCTAGCCACATCTTTGAGGGCTAATACATGGCGCAGAATATGGCGTTGTCAACCTGGCCCCAAAAGCCCTGTGGGTGCGCCCTGAAGACAGGATCTGTGCCGAAGAGTGCCACCAAACCCCCCTTTTCCTCGTGGAATTGGATGCCCGGCGTGAAGACCGTCTCTCTCAAGAGCATCGCCACCGCACACTCGGTTTCTTAACCCCACGTCTATCTGGGCCGCACCTCTCGATAAAGCCAAGCAGTCACCGTCCCCTTGCCACGCAGACATTAATCGAGTTCACCGGAACCCCCTATGACTGCTCTCACGGTTAAGTGTGCCAGGCGCGTTAAAATCATCAGGATCCCTGAATTAGTATGCCAAAAATTGCCTTTTGGTGGCAATCTAACTTCTGTATGCCCGCGGCCGATTCCTTCTGGCCCTGGCAAGAAAGTAGACTGCCCACTCCAGGCCCAAGATGTCCGCTGTAAATACAGGAGACGCCGCGCTCATCTCTATCATTCCCCCTTGGGGAGGGAACTAGGCCGCAGAGCGAGGGCACCCATCCCTCGGGTCAGACCCTGTTGAGATAGTGATCTACCTCCCACTTGTGAACGCAAGTCGAGTAGATCTCCCACTCGATTCCCTTGGCCTCAAGGAACCGTTCCATAATGTGATCCCCCAGCACCTGTCGCACCAGCATGCTCTTCTCGGCCAGCTCCAATGCCCTTCCCAGGTCCCTGGGGAGATCGGCGATCCCAAGGCGTGCCCTCTCCCGGGCATCCATCCTGTACAGGTTCCTGTCAACAGGTCTGGGCGGGAGGACCCCCCGGCTAATGCCGTCTAGGCCCGCCCCTAGCGTGACGGCGAGGGTCAAGTAGGGGTTTCCCGCAGGGTCAGGGCTCCTCAGCTCCACCCGGGTATCTGGGCCCCGGAAGGCGGGCACTCGTACCAAGGGGCTCCGGTTCCGCTCTGACCAGGCTACGAAGACCGGGGCCTCATAGCCTGGTACCAGTCGCTTGTAGGAGTTCACAGTGGAGCACACAACAGCGGTGTAGGCTTGGGCATGTTCCATTAGTCCCCCGATGAAGCACAGGGCCTCCTGGCTCAAGGCCATGGGCTGGTGCTCGTCCAGGAAGGCGTTCCTGCCGTGGCGCTCCAGGGACATGTGCAGGTGCAATCCCGAGCCCGAGAGGCCCTGGACTGGTTTGGGCATGAAGGTGGCGTGAAGTCCATAGAGACCCGCGATCCGGCGCACCACCAGGCGAAGGGTTGCTATGCGATCTGCCGTGGTGAGCGCGTCCGCATGGGCAAGCCCTATCTCGTGCTGCCCTGGGGAACTCTCGTGGTGCGAGGTCTCTACCTGGAAGCCCATATCCTGCAGGGCCATGACCATGGCGCGGCGGGTCTCCTCTCCTATCCCCGAAGCGGCATAGTCAAAATAGGTGCCTTCATCGGTGGGGACCGTGGTGGCAAAGCCGTCCTCACCCTTCTTGAACAGGTAGAATTCCGCCTCCGGCCCTACCCTGGCACCGAAGCCCATCCGGGCTGCGGCATCCACCTGGCGCTTCAGGGCAAGCCGTGGGCATCCCTCGAAGGGCCGCCCATCTGGGTGGAAGACATCGCAGTGAAAGTGCCCTGTCACACTCCCGTCCTCGGACCTCCACGGCATCACGGCGAAGGTGGATGTGTCCGGAACCAGGCGCATGTCTGATTCCTCCACCCGAAACCTTCCACGGCCGAGCCGTCGAAGGCGACCTCCCCGTCCACCACTGCCTCTGCCCTGCTTTCGGGCACTGCCACGCTCTTAACGGTGTCCAGGATGTCGCTGAATTGAAGGCGTAGGAATCGAATATTCGCCTCCCGGATGACGGAGAGGATTTCCTGGCCGGATCATCCCAAGCAACTCACCCCTCAAACTTGTGATCCGAAGTAGAGTTTCACGTCCTCGTATCCCCTGTGCTCGATGGACTCCGCCAAGGTGGGTTCCCTGGCAGGCCCTGAGGCAAGGATCTCCCGGATCTGGCATAGGGAGAAACCCTCCCGCACCATGTCCCTGACGGCCATGAGGACCTCAATGTCTTCCCGGCTGAATTGCCGGTGCCCCCCTGGGGTGACGCCAGGTCCAACCGGGCCTTTTTCCTGGTAGTACCGGATCTGCCTGGGCGTGAGGCCCGTGATCTGGCTGGCCTTTCCCTTTGGGCACTCCCCTCATCCCTCCTCCCGTTCCACTAACCATCATATTCACAGGGCTCGTGGTCTTGTCTCTCTGAGTTTCCAGCACCAGTAACCCCAGAACTGACAAGGACAGGCACCAAGGGAGCGGGCCGGCGTAAGATGGGGCAAGAGAAAAAAGGATTCTGCCAACACTTGGGGTCCGTGGGAAATCAAGGCCAAAGGGGGAGTGGAGAAGGCCATATTCAGAAGGGCACTCCAGGGGCTGCTGCCCAGGCCCATACTCAACCGCAGGAAGACACCCTACCCCAAGACTCACAACCCATCCTACATGGCCATGGCCAAGCAGCGGTTCCAGGCCATCCTGGAGGATCACGTGTCACCCCTGGTGCCCTTGATTGACCAGGGGCACGTGCAGGCATTGCTGGCATCCGAGGATACCATCCACTACCCCTGGTTTGGGCAGCTGATGACGAAGGCCCATCTCTTCGTTTACCTCATCCAGTGTGACACGTGGCGGAGGGAGTACAGGGCTACTCTAGTTTGAATCCAAGGGGCACTTGCACGTCCTCTGATCTCGAGAATGGCCTTGTACAGACCCGAGACCCTGGTACCAACCCGCCCTGAAGCACGCCAGGCCCCGGCCGAGGCCGGGGCCTAATGTCTACTAGTAGGGTCTAGGCCTTGGCCGACTTCGCCAGGGCCTCCCGGTTCTTCCACCACACCCAGATGGGGCTTGCCACTAACAGCGAGGAATAGGTGCCACTCACTATGCCGACAATGAGGGCCAGGGCGAAGTCCTGTGTGGTCTTCCCACCGAACACAAACACGGCTCCCACGGCAAGGAGGGTGGTGAGGGATGTGTTGATGGACCTACCCAAAGTCTGGTTAAGGCTGTTATTTACCACTTCCTCTAGGGACTCCTTCTTCCTGGACTTCAGGTTCTCCCGGATGCGGTCGAATATGACGATGGTGTCGTTGATGGAGTAGCCGATGATGGCTAGCACTGCCGCAACGAAGGAACTGTTGACCTCCATACCCAGTATGGAGAAGACACCCACCACTATCAGCACGTCGTGCGCCAGGGCAACAATGGCGGCCACCGCGAACTTGAACTCAAACCTCAAGGTTATATAGACGAGCATCCCTGCCACAGCTATCGCCAGGGCCAGGAAGGCCTTCTGGGTCAGCTCCCGGCTGATGACACCCTTGACCTCCTCGATGCGGACCACTTCGAACTCGGAAACCTCGGACTTGAGGTCCTGGGTCACCTCCCGGCGGAGCTCCTCCTCCAAGGGCCGGGTCCTGATTATTATCTCCCGCCCGTCCGCGCTGGCCCGCTGGATGACGCTGTTACCAAGCCCGTGCTTGGCCATGACCTCCCTGATGGCCATGGTGCTGGTGGGCTCCTGGAACTTGAGGTCCAAAAGGGAGCCGCCGGTAAAGTCGATCCCCAGCCTCATCCCGTAGCCTGGCAAGGCAATGAAGGCGAGGCCTACCAGGATCAGGACCAGGGACAGGGTGAGCCAGAGCCTGCTGTGACCCATGAAGTTTATCGCCCGGGGCCTGATCATAACTTCACCCCCAACAGGAGCCTTGCGTCTTTCGCCCACCGGCTCCCTATCATTAGCCGCATGAGGTACTTCGTGACCACTATTGCCGTGAGCATGCTGGTAACCAGGCCAGTGCTTAAGGTCACGGCAAACCCCCTGATGGGCCCAGCTCCCAGGTAGAAGAGAACCACTGCGGCGATCAGGGTCGTGACGTTGGCATCGACAATAGCCCTGAAGGCCTGCCTGAACCCGGAGTCCACCGATGCCCAGGCAGTCTTGCCTTGCCGGAGTTCCTCCTTGATCCCCTCAAAGATGATGACATTGGCGTCCACCGCCATGCCAATGGAGAGTATCAGCCCGGCGATGCCAGGCAGTGTCAGGGTGGCGTTGATGGCCGCCAGCACCGCGAGGACCACCATGGTGTAGACGAAGAGCGCCAGGTCGGCCATGAGGCCTGGCAGCCGGTAGTAGGCCAGCATGAAAAGGAGCACCGCGCCAGTGCCAATGCCGGCCGCCCGGAGGCTTCGCGCCATCGAGTCCTCCCCCAGGGTACCGGAGACCGACCTGTTCTCAACGATCTCCAGTTTCACGGGAAGGGCACCGGAATTCAGCATGACGGACATGGCGTAGGCCTCCTCCGGGGTGCTGAACCCGGTGATCTGGGCGCTTCCGTCCAGTATGGGTTCGATGACAATGGGTGCGGAAATGACCTGGCCATCCAGGAGGATGAATATCCTGCGCTGGACATTGGCGGTGGTAGCCTCGGCGAAACTCTTGGCCCCCTCGGGGCCGAGTTCCAGGGTCACCACGTACTCCTCAGCCAGCTGGGTCCTCCTGCCGATGTCCGCCCTCTTGAGGTCGTTGCCGGTGATCACTGTCTCCCCGGCCTCATCCTTGAATTCGAGGAACGCCGGGCGACCGATGACATCCAGCGCCTGCTCCACCTCGCTAACGCCTGGAAGCTCCACTATGATCCTCCGGGCGCCCTCGCGCTGGATGACAGGCTCGCTCACCCCCAGCTTGTCTATGCGCTCCCGGATTATGTCTACGGACTGGCGCATTGCTGCCTCATCCACCACCATGTCGGGGGTGTCCTGTGCCTCCAGCACCACATGGATGCCTCCCTGAAGGTCAAGACCCCGGTTGATCCTGTTGTAGACCGGGTCGGGACCGAAGAGGCTGTAACCGAAGAGGAACACGATGAGCGTAACCACCGTGAGAAACATGAGCCGGGCCCGGCCTACCCGGTCGGCCTTCCGGTAGATGAGAACGAAGATGATGATGGCGACCGCGGCTATGGCCACGGGAAGGATCAGGGCACTGGGGTCCAACATAGGTCGCCCCCTTCCGAGGTGTTGGCACGTCCACAATTATATCGCCTGTGCTGGATTATTGTCAAACGCAGTCAGGGCTCGCCTCCCTCTCAGACTCGAGCACACGGGCCCACTGGGGCAGCCTTAAATCACCCTCCACAGGCGCGATGAAGGGCTTTATGTCGAGCACGGGGGTACCATCCAGGGCATCAAGACCCTGGACCGTGAGGACGTTTTCCTGGCGCGTCTTGAGCCTGACGGTCTGGATGCCCAGGCGGTTTGGCCGCTGTGGGCTCCGGGTTGAGAGGACACCCACCAGGGGCAGGTCCCCCCGGCCCTTGGGATGCACCTTCAGGGGGCCTCCAGGGGGTGCCCGGTGAAACCAGAAGATCACTACGATGTGGGAGAACTCCTCAATCCCCTCCAGGGCGCATGAGAGGGCCTCGGATACAACCACCCTGGATATGGCACTGGCCCAGCCGCCTGGGGGCCTTTCCTGAAGCCCGTTTTCCACATACCCTATGGGGCAAAGCACCAGATCCTCCACTGCCTGTCCCCCCTGGCTCCCTTTGCGCGCACCATGCCTTTTACCGGCAAGGGCCTCTCAAAGCAGCCGCACATCGTTTATGCTCAGTTCAAAGTTACACTCCAGGTAGGATGCGGCCCTCCGGCACATAAGCATCCGAGCGAGGAATATCTCGAAGTAGTCCATCACAGGGGATATGCTGGTGTCAACGGTGATCTCCAGGGTGATAGTCTTCTTCTTGCCATCTACCCTCAGGAAGGAGCGTTCCACCGCGTAGTTCACCCTGTCATGGATGTCAAAGGATGACCTGTCGCAGTTCCGCACCCGGGACCGGTGAACATCGGACTTGTCCGCCAGGATCAGCGCGGCGGCCACGTTGTTCACCGAGGCGCCCAGTTCCTCAGGGTCATGGTTGCCAATGGCCGATGCCACGCTAGCGATCTCCCCGTGTGGCATCCCCAGCCTGGAGAGGATGCCCATGGCGATGACGGCGCCGGTCTGGCCGTGCCCGTAGCGGCTCACCACGTTGCCTATATCGTGCAGGTAACCGGCGATGGCTGCCAGCTCCGCCTCCCTCTCGGGGTGTTGCAGGTGAGAAAGCACGTTCCGCGCGATGCTCGCGGCAAGGTCTGCGTGGCGCAGCCCATGCTCGGTATAGCCGATGCACCCAAGGTGGTCATTACCCCTCCTGAGGTATGTCTGGACCTCGGGGTCCTTCTTCACTGTCTCCAGGGTGACTATGCTCATCTTTCCAGTCCCTTCCCATGACTTGTCCGGTGATGGAATCTATCATTTCCTGGCGGGTGAGGTCGCTGGTATCCAGGTAGACGTCACACTGGCTCCTGGCCCCGGACAGGCGGTTCTGCTGGAGCCCCAGGCGATCCGGACCCCATGACACGGGGCGCCGCCTCCGGATGGCACTGTAAGATGCATCCAGGAACACCAGGACGTCCGGGTTCTTGACCCGCCACAGCATGGGCGCCACCGAGTGCTCCTGGGGCACCGAGTAGGCGCCCTCAAAACCCATGGCCCGCAGCGCTTCCACCAGTGTAGTCTTGCCCGAAGCGCACGGCCCTACCACCACTATCCCGAGGCCCTTCATCCCAGGCCCTCCTGGGCTCAAGTTCTAGACCCCCGCCAGGCACCAACCCGTAACCTAAAGGGGAAACGACAGGCTAAGCCGTCTCACCCTGGGACGTGAGGCCTCCGGCAAAACGCTCAAGGCCAGTACGGTCATGTCGCCCGAGGGCTTGCCTGCATCGAGGTTCACTGCCAGGGTGAGGATGGCATCGGCGATGGTCTCAGGATCCCTGGGCCCTATCTCCCGGGCAACGCTCGCCAGGTCCAGGGGCTCGGCACTGGGGGTTCGCTTGCCTGCTGAGGTGATACCGTCGGTGACCACCACAACCAGGAGTCCCTCTGCCAGCGGGACCTCAGTGACAGAGGGCTTTACCATCTTCCCCACTCCAATGGGCGGGCAGTCATCCTCCAGGAACATGTCACACTGGGGTCCGGAGACCCACACCGCAGGCCCCCCGTTCCTGGACACCACCAGGGTATGGCTCATGGCGTCAACAGAAACCATGGTAAGGGTGGAAAGCACCTTCCCATCCTTGGAAGCGTGCAGGAAGTCGTGAACCGCCCTGGCCACCGCGCCGTCCCTGGCACCGTCGGCTACCATGGCCATGGCCTTGGACACCACCATGCGGCTCACCCGCTTGGCGGGCACCCCTGAACCCTGGGCATCGGCCATAATGGCCGAGATCCCGCCCCTGGGCCTCTCTACCACCTCCAGGCTATCCCCGCTCTCCCTGTAGTCAAACTTGGGCACCTTTGCCACTCCAACCTTGACCTCCATGGAATACCCCCGTTCTCACCTTGTGGGAACTGGCATAGGTTGTTCTATGGGAGGTGGCCTCGATGACCGTGCCCTCCCAGCTGGTGGATGCCTACTTCATCGCCCTGGGCGTTGTCACCGACGGCTCGCTAGTGGGTGCCCTGGGGAGGCTCCTCACCGGCGGGATGCCCATGGCTGCCGTGTCCGACCTGACCGAAAGGCTGAAGCTCTGGGCCGTCCTTGCGGCCCTGGGCGGAACCTTCGCCACCCTCAAGACCCTGGAGACGGGCCTCCTGGGCGGTCATCTCATGACCGTCGCCCACCAGATGTCCATTCTCGCCAGCGCCTTCCTGGGGGCCCACTCTGGATACATCATCCTCACCAGCATGGTGAGGGGTGAATGAGGCGCGCGCTTGTCGCCGGCAGCAGCGTCCTGGTGTTGGGGGTGGTACTAGGTGCCTCTCTCACCCTGGCGCTGGTGGGCCACCGCCTGGAAACCCTCATGATGGAGGGGGAGTCCCTCATCTTCATAGTCCAGGACCGGGAGGCCGCCCTGGGGAGACTTCGCCAGAACCCCTCCACCCACTGGATCACTGTGCGGGAGACCAGCGTTATCCTGGAAAATGACAGCCCTGACCGCAAGGTCCTGGAGGACGGGATCAAGGGGCTCCTTGCCAGCTTCATAGGACGCCGGGTTGAAGACCTTGACCCTGTCCTGGTGTACGAGTTCTTCCACGGGCGCCTGGTAGAGGCCGGGGGCGCCATCTACACCCTTGAGGTCAGGGCAGTGTTTATCTCCCCCAGGCTCTCCTTGTATATCGCGGCCGCCGCCAGGCCCGGCATCCCCGTGGAATGACTCACCGGGCCTTAGCCCGCTTGACGGCAGCCTGGTGGGCTACCATCTCGATGGTATCATCCAGGGGCTCCAGGCAAAAAGCCGGGTCCCTCCTTCTCAAGGCGGATTCTATGAGGTAGTCTGCCAGGCGAGGGTTCTTGGGCAGGAGGGAGCCGTGAAGGTACGTGCCCACCAGGCCCCTGTAGAGAGCCCCCTCGCAACCGTCCTCACCGTTATTCCCGTAGCCCTGGACCACACGGCCCAGGGGCTTGACACTAGGGCCTAGGTAGGTCTTTCCCGAGTGGTTCTCGAAACCCACCAGGGTGCCTCCTGTGAGGTCCGACTCCACGACAACATTGCCTATCAGGCGTTTCTTGCCCGCCTGGGTCACCACATCCATAACCCCTATGCCAGGGAGGGTCTTTCCATCGTGGGTGCTGTAGGAGTGGCCCATGAGCTGGTATCCCCCGCAGATGGCAAGGCACACCACACCGGCCTCTACCGCCTCCCGGAGGCTTGACCCCTTGACCCTCTGGAAGTCCTGGCACACGCTGAGCTGCTCCCTGTCCTGGCCGCCCCCCATGAAGATGAGGTCGAACTGGGCAAAGTCCAGGTTGGTCCCCAGGGACACCCAAGTAACCTCAGGACGGATCCCGCGCCACTGGGCCCTGCGGCACAGGCATATCACGTTGCCCCTGTCACCGTACAGATTCATGAGGTCAGGATACAGGTGGCATATCTTCAGCACCCCTCGGCCTACCAAGGCTTCACCAGTCCCCTCCGCGCTAGCCTCCCCCGGAGATCAAGCATTGCTGTGTAGGTGGGGAGCACGTAGAGCACCTCCCCGGGCGGGGTCTTGCGGAGCGCGCTCTCCAGAGCGGCCATGATGTCCGTGTCCCAGCGAATCCGGGAGGGGTCTACCCCCCCATACTTCAGCCTCAATGCCATGTCCTCCGCCCTGATCCCAGAGGCCACCACGGCGCGGAGCGCGCCCTCCTCCGCCAGGACCTCAAAGTCCACGTCCCACAGCCACGACACATCCTTGCCATCGGCGGTGTTGTCATTAATGGCGATGAGCAGCGTCTTGTCCCCCTGGTCGGCCCCGATGGTCCTTAGAACCTCGTTGAAGCCGGCAGGGTTCTTCGCCAGGGCCAGGAACACCCGGCGCCCCTTTATCCGGACCTCCTCCATGCGGCCGAAGGCGGCCAGGAACGCCTCGATCCCAGCCTTAATGTTTGCTGGAAAGACTCCCAGGCGCCAGGCGGCGGTGGCGGCCGCCAGCACGTTATAGACATTGTAGAGGCCGGGGACCCGGACGAAGACCCTTTCGGAGGACCCGTCGGGGAAGCCAAGCACCACCCCTGTGCCGCGAGTGCCCGCCGGTTCGACCCTGCTCGCCTTGACCGAGAGGGCGGGCCGCTCACGGCCGCAGCTGGGGCAATGGTAGATGCCCAGGTGCGCGTAGTAGTAGCCCTGGTAGGAGTAGGGCGTGTCACACACCCTGCAGTGCCTCACGTCCACGGCGTGGGAGCCCACCCCTGAGGTCATCTCGGGCAAGTCAAGGCCGTAGTGGAGCACCCGGGCCTCGAGCCCCTGGGCAAGCCCGCTCACCATTGGGTCATCGGCGTTCAGCACTACCCAGGAGGTATCCGGCAGCATGGAAAGGCCCTGCTTGACCAGGTCCACTATGTGTTCTATCTCACCGTACCGGTCCAGCTGGTCCCGGAAGAAGTTGGTCACTATAGAGACATCAGGCCTGACCTGCCGTAGAAACAGCGGTACTGTTGCCTCGTCTACCTCCAGCACGGCCCAACCTGCCTTGAGCCTTCCCGCTGGGCTGGCGGCACCGATGAGGGCCGAGGTCACCCCGGGGATGAGGTTCGCCCCGGAGCCGTTGTGTACCACACCTTCCCCCGTCTGCCGGAGAATGCTGGCCAGCAGGCTAGCCGTGGTGGTCTTGCCGTTGGTGCCCGTCACCATCACGGAGCGCCGGGCCTGCCCAGCCAGGTGCCTCATGAGGCCAGGCTCTATCTTCAAGGCCAGCCTGCCGGGAAGGGTCGATCCCCCTCGTCCCGTTACCCTGCTGGCCAGCATGGCGATCTTCCCCGTATGCAACGCCAGGAGACCCTTCGGACCCAAGATGCTCCCCCTATCCAAGGCGATCCATCTGCGCCAGATACTCCTTCCGGATGACAAACCTGTCGTTTTCCAGGACCTCAAAGTCCCAGGGCTTCATCACCAGGGCGTCAGTCTGCAGGGCATACCAGTTGGGCATGTACCCGGCCCCGGGAACATAGAGGGCGGCAGTCTTCACCTTCCTGGCACCCTTCCTGTGCGCCTCCCTTAAAGTCATCTGGAAGGTTTCTCCCGTAGCGGACGTCTCGTCAACTATAAGGAGTGAGTGACCCTCAACCTCCGGGCTCAGGGGCACCAGAACCTGAGGCAGCGAGTGGACCACACGATCGCGATGCCTCCGTGAGAGGCTCACGGGAACGAAGTCCTTCCTGAGGAGAGAGGAGATGATGACACCGGGTATAACGCCGCCCTTGGCCACCCCCACGATGAGGTCGGGATTGAACTCCTCGTGGATGGCCTGGGCCAGGTCCTTGCAGAGCTCCATCACGTCATCCCAGGTCAGCCTCAGGATATCACCCGGGCCGAAGAGCGAGCCATCGATGACGGCCATGTGCGTACCTCCCACTGCTTTTCCTGCCCAATTCTCCGCAAAATGGGGGGAATCCTGCCCGTGAGTCACTAAGGCTCAGCATCCCTGCAATCACTCCTGGGCGACCCTTCCAGCCAATCCCTCGATACCCTCCATCTTGGGCAGGGATTTCGGTGGAAACGACACGAAGGCGGAGGCGCCCACCTTCAGTCCCTTGCGCTCAAGGCGGGAGGTCATCTTCTTCAAAGCCCCCGTAGTGGGAGCGGCACAAGTGACGAAGGGGTAGACCACACCCTTTAGTTCCAGCCCGTCGATGAAGGCGTTGACCGCAGGGGTGGGCGAGCCCGCCCAGACCGGGCACCCCAGGCATATCGCATCGTAACCCAACGGCTCCACGTCCAGGGGGCGTATGGGCACCTTTAGGCCCGCCAAGGCGAGGAAGACGTGGAAGTGATTGTACCTGCCCACGGGCTCCAGCCGTTTGAGTGTCACCTCGTGGTTCTTGGATAAGCGGTCGGCCAGGGTGTTCGCCACCTTCTCGGTGTTGCCGGACAGGGTGTGATAGACAACGAGGATCTTCACGCTCGCACCTCCTTGGGTCAATGGGCAAACGGCCCCGGCAATAGGCCTGTCCTTGGAGGGAGAGAATAATACCGGCTGAGCCCTTCTCGCCTGGGGGCATCGTCGCTTCCTCATTTCTCCAGAGGGAACATCACTCCTCCTTGCCCTTGACCCTGTACCTTATGCTTTCCTCCAAGCCCCTGTGGTCGATCTTCCCCTGCCAGAACTCCCGGATTTCCGGAAGGATTACGCTATAGAGTATAACCGCCTGGCCCCGTTGGTGTCTCAGGTCAAGGGGAGCGGGGTGAGCCGCCCTTTGGGAGGCCTTCTCCAAAAAGGCCATCACCTGGGTGGGAAGGCCCACTGAATCCCTCCAGGCCTGGCGGTCGGGAAGGTAGGCGGGAACCCCGCATACCCGGGCGGTGAGCCAGGTCATGGGGCCGCGGCTAAGGTGGAGGGCCAGCCGGGCCGCCAGGGCGGCCCGGCCAGGATCCCCCTTGTCGAAGACCGTAGCGGCGTTGTACTCCGCTGGCACCAGGGCAAGCCCGCCGGGCGGGTGGGGTACTGGAAGCATGGCCAGTTCCTCCGCAAGGTTTACCTCCCGGCACAAGCGGAGGAACCCGGAACCGGCAGGGCCGGCCACTGCGACCTCGCCCTTGAGGAAATCCGCCACGAGTCTCCTGTGCATGTTGCTGGTGTCCCGGGGAAGCACGCCTTCGCTCTTCAGCCTCTCAAGGAAGCGTGCCACCTCCAGCACGGGGCCTCCTTGCCATAGTAGTTCCCCCTTGGGACTCACCACGGAGGGCACGCCGGCGGCCGTCAAGAGGTGTTCGAAGGTCTTGGTGCCGGCGCTGTCAAGTACGAGAGCCTGGGGAGCTACCTCAGCCTTGCTTAGCAGGAAGTCCTCTGCCTCCTCCCAGGACCAGCCCTCCTCGGCGAGCAGCGAGGCATCCAGGTCCCCCAGAAACCGGGGGGTAGAAGCCCAGCCCCAAACCTCCACCCACCTGGGCCAGGCCACCAGGCTCCCTTCCACGGTGCAGGCCTCTAGGGCTGCTTGTTCGTAGAGGGAGAGCTCATGCTCGTCAATGAAGGGTTCCAGGGGCACCGCCCCCATTTCGGCCAGGGCTGGGAAGAAGGGCCCCGCGTAGATATCCGGGAGGGTATCCAGGGCCCTGGCTTCTTGGAGCGCCAGGGCCAGCTCGGTAATGCGAATTAGGCGGAACTCCACTTCAACGTTGGGGTTACTCTCCTGGAAACCCAGGACCATGTACTCCACGAAATCCGCAAACCCCAGGTGCTCACTCCAGCTCAGCGGCCACCCGGTTTCCCACACCACCAGCCGGTACTGGCCATCTTTCATGGAGTGGTAGGGATGCACCTGGACGCCCCTGTGGGCGTAGTAGAGGGACATGGGATGGTATGGGCCAGGCTTGAACAACTGGGGGTGGGACAGGCAGAAGTAGCCCAATCCCGCCAGGCCGGAGGCGATAGCGGCGGCGAACAGGAGGAGCCTCCAAAGGGTCCTCAATGGTATCCTCCCCTGTTAACGCCCAAGGCGCAGCGCTCGTTTTCTCCTATCTCTCCTGTTACCGGGAGCCCGTAGTAGGCCTGGAGCTCCTTCGCCGCCCTCTCCATGTCCTCTCCAAACCGGCCGTCCAGGAGCCCAGCATCGAAACCCGCCTGCCTCATGCATAGCTGCGCGTACTGGACGTCGTACCCTATGGAACCTTTCCTGAGGTCCCTCCGGAGCCTTGCCCTGATCTCCCTGCCTACGATGGTCACGCGAGTACCCACCTTTACCCACGGGTAGATCTCCTCCACATGCTTGTTGTGCATCCTGACACACCCACCACTGGCTATAGTGCCTATGGAAGCTGGGTTGTTGGTCCCATGGATCCCATAGGTGCCCCAGGGAATGTTCAAGCCGAGCCAGCGCGAACCGAAGGGCCCGCCGGGCTGGAAACCCTTGTTCCTCACGAGAAACTCCCCCACTGGGGTCATGCTGCCGGGCCTGCCCACCGCCACGGGATACCTGCTGTGAACCTGACCTCTGTAGTAGATGTAGAGCGTGAGACTGCTCACGTCTACCACAATCTCCACCTCCCCCGGCGGTGGGGGTGTTGGCGGTTCAGCGGCCACCTCCTCTCCTTGGGCCATGTAGTCCCAGGTGTCTGGCGTCACAACTCCATCCGGTTCAAGCCCGGTGAAGCGCTGGAACTCTTCCACAGCCCTGCTTGTTGCCAGGTCGTAGACACCCGTGGGCTGATCATGGTAGAAGCCGAGCTGGCCCAGCCTGATTTGAAGTTCTTCCACGTCAGGCCCCTGAAGAGGAGGATCGGTCAAGAGAAGATCCCTACTGGTCTCACAGGTTGGAGAAGTCAGCCAGGCCGCTGTGGAATGAGCGCTGGAGATTACTGGGGGAACGACAAGGATCAGAAGCACCAAGAACACCATCCAAGACTTTGCCACCAGAGTGTCCCTCCCGTCGTTCGAATAATATGCCGGGGGACTGGCGGACTTTCCCCATCCAGCCCGTCCTCCACCTGCCCGGAACCGTAGTCCACTCCATTATCAAGCCCGGACTGGAGAAGTACCAGGAGCGGGAAAAGGCGGAACTTCCCAAATCCCGAGAGCGTCTTCAAGGTTGGCCAGTTTGCCATGTGAGCCGCCACGAGAACGGCCAAGGGAGGTAAGAGAAGAATGAAGGCGAGGCGGCTTCTTGCCCTGCTGGTCACCGTGCTACTGCTACCGGTTCCTCTGAGTCCGGTGGCCTCGGCACAGGAACTCTCTAATCCAGATCCTGCGGAGGTGGTGATCGAGTCCCGTCTGCCACCTCAGTGACCCTCACGGTAACCTATACTAACCGGGCAGGCTAGGATTAGCGCGGGAGCCTCCGCAGGGACCCGTGTGGGCCTGCAGCTTCAGGTGAGCGACACTGCGGTATTGACGGTGAGTTCCATGGTGCAGTCGGGGGCGCTCACGGCTCCAGTTTCTCCTTGGCAATAAAGCCGTCGCCAGCCCGCCACCTCGGCACTGGGAGCACCGGGGAGGGACCGGTGATCTACGCATCAGACCGGCAGCCCTTGAACCCTGACCCGTGGTGCTGAAGACTGCGCCCAGCACGGCTAGCATCTACACATTGCGGGTCAACGGCACCAGGGGTAGCGGTCCTTCCCCCTCCGCCGGTGTTATGGTGCCGGCTGCTGTTCGCCACGGTAGCCGGCATTACCCTTGTGGACAGGAGTCCCGCCGGAGGGGAGATCTTCGAGATCTGGACCGAGCCCGGGTCCCCAGAGGCTTTGACCGCCTTCACGGTGGCGGCAACCAAGATCAAGTCGGACGGCGGGAACAACCAGCAGGCTCCACCGGGCTCCACCCTGACCCTGCCTGTTTCCGTCAGGTTTCTAGATACCCAGGTGAACCCAGTGTCCGGCCGGATGGTGTCCTTCAGATTCCTTTCCGTGCCCTCATCTGCTACAGGGCAGAGCCTTACAGCCACACAGGCCACCTCGGGGAGTGACGGCATAGCCGAGACCCAGGTGAAGCTGGACAACAAACCGGGCATGTATACCATAAGAGCTGTCTCCAGCGGGCTTTCGGGGATTATAGACTTCACTGCTACCGCCGTGACCCCGCTTCAACCGCCTAACATCCAGGAGTCGGGGTAAGCGTCGCCTCGTTCAGCAGGCTGCTCAGGTTCAGCCGGTACCCTATAAGGGGCTTATTGACTACTCCATGGAAGTGCTGTTGTTTCCAGTTACGACCACTATGCATAGGGGTCACAGTTTGCGGCCACAGCCACAACCCGAGAGGTGAACTCCTTCAAGATAAACCTGCCAACCTCAGGGAACAACGAGGCGGCATCGCCCGGCAGCAGCTCCTGGCTCGCATGGTTGTGTGGGTGTCGGACACCCACGGGGACCGGTGTCGGGGAAGAAAGTCTCCTTCGCCTTCTCCACTGTGCCCACAGGGGCCAAGAACCACACATTGAGCTCAAAGTCACGCGCAGCGGCCTCCCAGGGCCAAGCGTCCATCAGTGTGACCCTGGGTTCTGAAACGGGGATCTACAGGGTCAAGGCAACAGTGGTTCGCACCTGGAGTTCACTGCTACCGCCGTGGATGGTGCCCTGGGCGGGTTCAAGATAGTTACTCCTGCGACGGCCACTGCGGGTGTCTGCACCGCCTTCACTGTTACAGCCTTGACCAAGTCGGGGCATGTCAAGACCGATTACCATTGAAGACCCTCTGGCCATTATCGGGCGGCATGACGGCCTCGGGTGGGAAGACGCTCCAAGACCTTCGGCATCGTGTTCGGAACAACAAGCTCCAACAGGACCGTCACCCATGGCTTAGTCATCAAGACGTCATCAGGTATTTGGGTTTCCCCTACCGGGGCTAAGGACACCAATCTGACCATTGGGAGTGACTACCTATGGGCAGACGGGGTGCGGCATACCATGGACATGGTGCCATATATAAGAATTAACCGGACCTTCATGCCAGTAAGGTTCGCGTCCGAGGCCCTGGGGGCCGCGGTTGATTGGGATCCCGACAAGCGCCCGGTAATCATCACGAAGGACAGCACGAAGATAGTGCTGATAATAGGGCCAAGGACCATGAGGCTTAACAACACAAACTTGACCCTGGACGGGAACCGGTCTTAAACCCTGGTAGGACCATGATGCCAATTGGGGCGTTGGCCGAGGGATTGGGTGCCACCATGACCTGGGACAGTGTAGCGAGAGTCGCTCGCACAGTCATGCCTTAGCAGCGGTGTAGTTTCTTACTCGCTGGACCGCTGGACGGGTTTTATTGACTGTTCACGACCTTGAAGGGTATAATGGAGGCTGATACGGTCGGGGCGTAGCGCAGACGGTAGCGCGCATGGTTCGGGACCATGAGGTCGCCGGTTCAAGTCCGGCCGCTCCGACCAGTTAAGACCAGTAAGGCCCGCCAAGATGCGGTGGGTCTTCTTACATAAGCGGCGAAGTTGCCAATCTGGTTCTCTGTGTCTGGTCTGTGGCGTTCAGTCCGAAAGATTGTTTTACGAGCCATTTGCGTTGTATAAAACGGATGGGCTGAGCACGGAGTATAGTTGAGGGAAGAAAAGGTTTACCCCACGGGAGAGTGCATACGTGGGATTTTTGGTCATGGATAGGGGAGGGTTTTTGAAAATCGACCCCAGGAAAAACCAGGTGATCCTGCCCTCGTTGTCAAAGTGATGTTTGACGCACAAAACCCCTAAAAGCCTATGGGATGATTACCACATCAGGCCCGTTATAGACATCCGGAACATGTGGAAGGATGGAGAGGAAAGCCGGCTGTTGAAAGCACGCGACAGCGTTGTCTATGACTTCCGGGGCTGCGTGTACTGCTATTGCCCGGTTACGCTCAAGCGTCGTGAGATGGCCTATGGCGGTTTTGAGCAAAAGAGGCAGTGTCTCAAATATCGCTGTCCCGCGCAGCAGTACGGTATCGAGTGCAAGGGACAGGGAGCCTGCAAGACCTCAGGCGGGATACGCATACCCCTAAAGGAGAACCGCCGGGTATTCACACCGATGGCCCGCTCCAGTTACCGCTGGGCTGTATAAGAAACGTACCGCCGTAGAGAGGGTTAACAGTCGTCTTGACGTGAGTTTGGCTTCGAGCACCACTTCATACGGGGGCTCGGAAAGATGAAGGTAAGATGCGGCCTGGCCTGGCGTTATGCGTCATGCTAGCCATGGCGCTTGGCAGGGTGAAGGAAAAACAAAAGGACAAGATCAGGAGCTTGGTGGCCGCCTGAAAAACCCGCTACCCCCCAACTCCGCTGGGGCATGAGCACCCATGGTTCTGGCTGCCCCGCCTTGCCCGATGTACCACACACCTGCACCACGTGGCCTAACTACACCTTCATATTCCTCCCTAAAGCCGTCGGCAACGGCCCCTTGTGCCTCAAATTCCTAACCCTGTGCTTCACATTCCTACTCTATCGGGTACAACGCAAATGCCTCCCTGACATTTTCCCTTGACGTCGACAGGCTCGTGGATCACTTTCATGAAAAAAACAATCACCTTTGGATGAGAATCCACAGGTCACCTGAGTGATATGGATGCCCCCAGTTAACTGGTTAACCGATTCCCTATGCACAACGACAGGCATCGCTTCGCTCCAACCCGCCCGGAAACTGGGGAACAGATGGCTGATTTCGGAATGTGCATTCTACTAAATAAGACGAATGTGATCGATGTGGTTATTACGTAGGTCTTTACCTAAATAGTGGAACACATGGCCAGTCACGGTCCGCTGCAAGGCATCTAGACGGGTGCTTGTCAAGGACAGGTCACCCTGCCAGGGTCAGGAATCAAGGCTAGACTCAAGAGGCACTGGAGGGGTTGCTGTGGCCATTCGACGAAGAGTATCCTCAAAGAGAAGCGAGTTCAACCTTTTCGGGGTTCTCGATGCCTTTCCCTTCTATGTCATGCTGATCAACAAGCACCACAGGATCCTGCTGGCCAATGAGGCGGTCCGTACTCAGCTGGGGGTTGAGCTTGGCGGGATTATCGGCGCGCCCTGCAACAAGGTGGTGCATGGAGCGGATGGACCCTACCCCGGTTGCCCCCTGGAGGAGGCGGTTCGGAAGGGAACCACGGTGGAAAGTGAGGTATTTGATCTACCCTCCGGCCGTTGGATAAGCTCGGCGATCTACCCCACGAGCCTCCGTGATAGTGATGGTGAGGCCCTCTATCTCCATATGACCTATGACATTACGGAACGAAAGAATGGACAGGAAGCCCTCAGGCAAAGTCTCACTAAACTGGAGAGAATCACGGAAGGGGTTATCAAGGCTCTCACAAGAATGGTTGAGAGCAGGGACCCCTACACCGCAGGGCACCAGCAACGAGTGAGCAACCTGGCATGTGAAATAGCCAGGGAGATGAACCTCCCAGATGACCATCTCGAAGGCATTCGTGTCGCTGGGCTGGTTCACGATTTAGGCAAGATGGCTGTTCCCATAGAGATCCTCAGCAAACCAGGGCACATAAGCGTCCCCGAGATGAACGTCATAAGGCATCACGTGCAGGCAGGGTACGACATCCTGCAAGACGTCGAGTTCCCCTGGCCCGTCGCAGACATTGTCCTTCAACACCATGAGAGGTTGAACGGTTCTGGCTATCCCCACGCACGATCGGGGGGAGACATTATGATACAGGCGAGGATCCTGGGGGTCGCTGATGTTGTCGAGGCAATGTCATCGCGCCGTCCGTACCGGGAAGCGCTCGGCCTCGAAAGGGCGCTGGATGAAGTACTTCAAAACCGCGGGAGCCTCTACGATCCCGAGGTCTCGGACGCTTGTTCAAGGCTCTTTGCCAGCGGCGATCTGGACCTCTCAAGCTTCACCCAGAAGGCTCCGCCCCGTCTTATGGCGTCCCAGTCCCGGGAGATGGGCCGTGGTATGTGAATCTAGCATCGAACCTGCGAAGTTGCCTGCGGCTACTTACCAAGGTATCCACCGGGGAGTCACTATCTTCATGCCCCCCATCTCCTCCCCCAGGTACTGGCCGAAGTGCCTTAGAGCCCCGGTAATGAGGTGCGTCGTCCTAGCCATCCACGCCCCGTTAACACCGGGCGATCCTTTTTGGGCAAGTCAGCTGGGCAAGGCAGGTCGGGCTCGGGGTGAGGCGCCATCTCCAGAAAACTGTCTATCTCCCGCAGCCGGCGAAGATGCTTCCAGGACTTCAGATTGCGCCCGGCTTCCTTGAGAACATATTCTGGAGCCAGGAGTGTGCACTCTCCCTCCTCTGCCTTACGCCACAACACCTCAAGGCCAAAGGCCAGGGCTTCCGTAGGTAGCCGAGAAGAGAACGTTCGCATCCAAGAACACACGGTGCAAGTCAGCGCACTCCCGCCTTGTCATGGGGAATGGTCTCAGGATCCAGTCCAAGCTGGCGAACCTGCTCCACGACCCATTCATAATCCTCAGGGGTTACGGCGTGTGTTTAACAGGAACTTTGCTTTGCGCTCGGCAGAATACACCTCCAACGGCAATGCTATTGCAGGACGCAGCAGGAATCCCCTCGGGCTTTGCCTCAGCCCCCGCCACTTCCTCAAGACCATAGTGCCGTCGCAAGTCTGAAGGTATGACAATCGTTCCTCTCTTGCCATGCGCACCGTGCCCCCGCTCACTCGCATCCCTTGACGATAGATATCGGTTCCGTCGCCCCAGCCCTGGGGCAGGGCCGGGCGGTATCCCAGGCCCTAGGTTCCATCGCTCAGCAGCCCGACGGGCTCCACAGCGCGTTGGACTTGTCAAGAGAGGGATAGCTTTAGTGTCCACCACCCTGGAAACCCTACAGAAACAGCTGGACAGTAGTCAGGACCTGGCATCCATAGTCCGGACCATGAAGGCCATGGCCGCCACCAGCGTGCGCCAGTACGAGAAGGCTATGGAGTCCCTGGGGACTACTACGCACCGTGTAACCCAGCCTGGCTGTGGCACTGGCCTCCCGAGAGCAGCGCCTTGAGTCTTCGTCTGTGGACCCCAGGAGGCCGGTGCTATTGATTGCCTTCGGTTCGGACTACGGCTAGCCGGCCGCTTCCCCTGGATGAAGACTGGAGCCGTGTTCAGGAGGGGTTTCTGCCGAAAGAATCGTTGCTTGCGTTGGGGAGCACGTGAATGCCCGGGTGGCAGGGCGAATGGACGTAATGGTGCGTTCGGTGTTCCCAACTCCATGGCTGGCATTCTAACCGCAGTCCAAGGGTTCCTTGAGAGGATCGAAACCTGGAGGCGACAGGAGTAGGTACAGGCGTACCCCTGTTCTACCATCGCCCCACGGCAGGGGCTGCCTTCGCACCCCATGCTGAGGCCCTGTTACCCGTGGGCTTCACTGCCCCCCGGAGACAGAATCTGGATTGGCCCTCTCGTTCATCGCCCACCTTTAACATGGATGCGCCAGGTTATTCTCGGCCATGCTACACCAGTACTTCTTCGTATCGCTCCACCGTGCCTTTGTTCTCTCCCTCGCTGCCGAGAATGCCAGCTGGCTGGCAGCCATGCAGGCCGCTGAGAAGAAAATCCGGGATCGTCTCGGCGCCTACCAGCAGCAGCGGCAGACGGCCATAACGGAGAACTCCAGGGCATCGTGTCCAGTTTCAAGGCACTCCAGCGCAAACCGTGACCTAGAGGCTTGCACCACAGGGTTTAGTTGGTGAAGTCATTACGTTGTCCATGTTTACGCTTTGGATATATCAGCATTAGGAGTAGGTAAAGGGCGCGGGGGCCGCCGGAGGCCCTTGCCTGCCGAACCAGGCGCCGCACCACCTGGATCCTTCAGCGCCAAGAACATGGGAGGCTCACCGGAGTGGGCCCAATCATCTCGACCACAGGGTCAGTGGTGAGGGGGAATGACTCTCACGCCGCGGGCTGGTCCCGGACTTAATCTAGCCTGAAGCGACAAGGGGAAAATGGCGCCAGCTCAGGGCTTTCCTCGCCCGTGAGCATTCTAGCCAGCCCAGCCCCGGCCGCCGCGGACAGGGTGATACCGTCCCCCCCCATCCCCCCTGCCAGGTAGAGGCCCTCGACATCCCCCACGGAGCCGACGAAGGGAAGGGAGTCCGGGCCATAGGGCCTGAGGCCGGCGAAGGCACGGATGATGCGCACATGCCTGAGGCCTGGGGCTATCCTGGCGGCGTTCCGGCAAATCCCCTCTAGAGCCTCTAATGAG
This sequence comes from Bacillota bacterium, assembly GCA_040754315.1. Classification (NCBI taxonomy): domain Bacteria; kingdom Bacillati; phylum Bacillota; species Bacillota bacterium. Next base: position 74,105 of record JBFMCS010000051.1, on the reverse strand, counting down.
GTGCCATTGCTTCCAGCCCCCGGCTCTCTGGTGTTGCCGATTAACAGGTTACCGCAGGCGCTCTGCTCCACCCCGAAGCCTACCTCTGCAGGTACACCGTGTGGGGTGAGAGTGGAAAGAAGCCCCGGGTTGTGCTTCAGCGCTATGTAACGGGCGTCCACCATCGGCCTGCCAACAACCCCCAGGGGCTCGGAGACCAGGAGCTGTCCCCTCACGGCCCTCACCGGGAGGTGTAGCCCGCAGGACCTCAGGATATTCCCCGTGCCCAGGCCTGCGGCCACCACCACGGAGCCGCAGGGGATGAGGCCTCCTGTGGTTTCGACACCGGTAACCCGACCATGAGATGTCCTGATGGCTATGGCAGGGGAGTGAAAACGGAGTATCGCGCCGTTCCTAGAGGCTGCCCTGGCGAACAGGTAGGTCAATTGAATGGGGTCTACTGTGCCGTCCCTCAGTGACAGGGACGCGCCCACGAAGTCGCCTCCCTTCAAGATTGGTTCTTCCAGTGCCAGCTGCCGCCCCTCAATCATCTCCACTGGAACACCCTCTGCAGCAAGATCCCTCCGCCGTGTCTCCATTACCTCTCTCTCCGCCCATGTGCCCATGATAACCAGAACACCCTGCGGCCGGTAGTCCAGGCCGATATCGCTTGCCAGGGCAGCCAGGAGGCAGGCGCTTCGCGCGGCAAGGCGCAGGTGAGGCCCGGGGGCCTTGGTCTGCATGCAGATAAACCCGTCGCAGGACCCAGATGCGCCGCTAGCCAGGCCACGGGCATCCAGAACCATAACCCGCAGGCCTCGAAGGGTGGCATGGTAGGCCACGGATGCGCCCACGATGCCGGCGCCTACCACCACCACGTCGAAAGCCACGTACCCTCACCGCCTTCTAGGGGTGATGTTCAGTGAATCTCCCAGGGTTGTTTCACACACGGGCTACCCGAATCCTGCACAAGTCTCTCCGGATCCTGGATGGGCGTTGAGGACGACCTACATCTTGACCCACTTGGCGCCGCCTGGGAATTGATCCGCCCCTGGTTCGTTCAATGCGAAGAGGACCCTCTTGGGGGGATCCCTGCAGGAGCCTGCATCACTGGGAGCGAAGAACATGATGGGCCATTCCTCACCCACCGCCGGTCTAGGGGGAGCATCATGAATGTACCCGTGCTCGTGGCTCTCATGGCCTCCATCTTCCTCGTGGCGGTGGCCTCAGGCATAGCCACCCCTATCCTTCCCGTATACGCCAAGGCCCTGGGAGCCGAGGGCCTGTGGATAGGTCTCATCTTTGGCACGGAGCCAGTGTTTCGCGCTCTGTTCGGCGTGGTGTTCGGTCGGCTTGCTGATCGTCAAGGCATCAAGCGGTTCCTGCTGCTTGGCTTGAGCGGTTATGCCTTGGCTTCTTTCGGATTCGCCCGGGTGGCCACTCCCATCCACCTCTTTTCCTGGCGACTGGTCCAGGGTGGTTCTTCTTCAATGCTGCATCCCCTTGTTCAAGGGTACGTGGGGGCCCTGACCCCAAAGGGAAGGGAGGGCAGCGTTATCTCCCTTCTCTACCTCTTCTTCCTAGGGGGCTTTGCCATCGGCCCTGTCGCCGGTGGGTACCTGGCTGACCGCATGGGTTACCGGGGACCTTTTCTCCTAATGGGGGCCCTAGCCTTGGCTGCCCTTATCCTCATCCTAGTTCTGGTACCCGAGCACAAGTCAATGCGATCAGAGAATGGACCTCCTCCTTCCATGATCCAGATCCTCCAGGACCGTACCGTTCGTTCTATCATGCTGGCAATGTGTGTCATATCCTTAACCTGGGGAGCCTTCCTGGTGTGCATTCCTATCTGGTGTGCAGACCTGGGGCTGCCGGCGCTGGTTGCGGGTGTACTGATTTCCGTGTGGTCCGTAACCGAGGCCGTGCTACAACCCGTTACAGGGATGATATGTGACAGGGTGAACAGAACCGGTGTTGTGCTGGTAGGCTTGATCCTGGCACCACTGGTACTCGTCCTGGCCCCCGGCGCCAGGCAGGTCTGGCCCCTAATCTTCGTCACAGTACTCCTTGGAGTAGGCGATGCCGCTTTTCTCCCAGCGATTACTGCCATGGCGGTGGAGCGAGGGCGGGACCTGGGGATGAGTAGCGTGATGGGGGTCAAAGTTGCAGCGATGGGGGTTGGGCAGGCACTTGGGGCTGTGATGGCGGGCTTCCTCATGGACTTGGTGGGTGTGCCTGGGTCCTTCAGGATCATTGCAGTCATGGGTGTTACGGGGCTACTGGCGTTTGTGTGGCTTTCGAGGAAAGAGCCCCCACTGGGGAAACCGGCAGTGCATTAGCGCAGGTTGTCTCCTCCAGTATATGGCGGCTACTCTCGTATCCAGTGTGCGCCTATGGTCCAAACAAAGTCCTGCATTATTTCAGTTCTTCTATAGCCAACCGGAGCTGGCGCGGGTCGTCTATTTAAGCGGCCGCAGGTCTCTTAACACGTCAGCACGCCGGTCATTCAGACTCGACCAGAGCGAGGAATCTTGCCGGGGAGGCCTCGGGTCCTATTAGCTTCAAAGGCGCGCCAAAGAACATAACACGCTTACTCCCGAGGGCGCCGAGGTTTGTCAGTCCTTCCATAACGACTATGCCGCTTTCCATCAGTATCCTGTGAATCACGAAGTCTTCCGGTGAGAAGTCCTTTGTCTTTGCGCTGTACTCTTGGAAGAAGTCAAAGCCCACCGCCTTGGGCTTTCTGTCTGCCAGCCATCTGGCACCCTGCTCGCTCAGGTAAGGGGAACTGGTAAAGTAGTCTGAATTGCCCCATTTCCTTTCGCTCCAGCCGCTCCGTATCAGAAGGATGTCGCCCTCTTTCACCTTACTTTCATAATGGCGGAAGTCGTCAGACCCCACGGGTTGCATATCATGAACGTGCGACACGTCCAGCACCAGAGCCTCCCCGATTACCCGGTCAAGAGACATCTGCCCGATGGCGATCTGGTTTGCGAGGCAGTGAAGAGGCGAATCTACGTGAGAAGCGGTATGGGCGCTCAATGACAGCCAAGTGGCCTGCCAGTGCCCAGGCGCCCTGAAGACCGTCGCAAACCTGGTGTTCTCACCCTGAGAAGGCGGTGAGGCCGTAAATTCCTCCACCGGAAGGCTCAGGTCAATTATCCGATGCATCATCCCGCTTCTCCTTTCATCCACTAAAGTTTCGACACATGACTCAAAGCGGAGAGATTACCGCCGGACCCGGTAACCCCTCCATAACTTGCTGGGACAAAAGCTGTTCAAGCGATGCCAGACATTGGTGAGGATCTATACCTTAGCCGGTTCTGTTTCGCGCAGTGCCTTCAGGATCTTCTCGGGAGTGGCCGGCAGATCCCTTATTCTCACACCCACCGCATCGTAAATGGCGTTGATGATGGCCGGTGCCGTCGGTAGCAGCGACGGTTCGCCGATCCCTTTAGCGCCGAAGGGGCCTGTTGGTTCCGGTCTCTCGATGATGGCCACCCGAATTTCCGGCATATCGAGCGAGGTGGGCAGAATGTAGTCGGTAAACTGGGGGTTCTTCACTACCCCGTTCTCCAGCACCATCTCTTCAAACAAACCGTACCCGATCCCCATAGAAATACCGCCCTCGACCTGCCCCTCAACCAGCATCGGGTTGATCGCCCTGCCGCAGTCGTGGGCCGCGGCGATTCTCAGCACTTCGACGACGCCTGTTTCCGTGTCCACTTCCACCTCCGCGATCTGGGTGGCAAACACGTATGCCCCGTACGGTTTCCCGTGACCCGTTTCGGGATCAAGAAAAGTGGTGATCGGATTAAAGCTGCCGGAGCCGATGGGAGGCCTCCCCTTACCCATCTGCGCGTAGCGGGCAACCTCCGAGATCTCAAGGAACCGTTCGGGCAGTCCCTTGATGTAGATCCTGCCGTCCGCGGCGCAGAGGCCGTCAGGGCTTACCCCCAGCTTTTCGGCCGCCACCTCAAGAAGGATCCGCTTCGCTTCGTAAGCCGCGCACTTCACCGCATTTCCAACAATATAGGTGACCCTGCTTGCTACAGACCCCAGGTCAAATGGGGTCTTTTCCGTGTCTCCCGTGACCATAGTGATATGCTCGTAGCGTATACCTAGCTCTTCTGCGGCTATCTGAGCGAGCACCGTGGTGGAGCCCTGTCCCATGTCTGTCGCGCCTGTGAAGACCACCGCTGTTCCGTCCTGGTTCACTTTGACAAAAGCAGAACCCGGGTTCGGGTAGGAGGTGAACCCGATGGGATAAAACATGCAGGCGATACCTTTCCCGCGTTTTTTCACTCCCACTCGACCTCCGTTTTCCAGCCAAGAAGCTCTACGGCTTTTCTGACTGTCTCCTTGAGGGTGACGACTTCAAGCACCTGTCCCGTAGGCAGGGACGAGTTGTCTGTCAGGAGATTTTTGTATCTGAACTCGAGCGGATCCATGCCGATTACCGTGGCGATGTTATCCATATGACATTCATAGGCGAACCCGACCTGGGGTACGCCGAAGCCCCTCATCGCCCCTCCTATGGAGTTGTTCGTGTACACCAGGTAGCCATCGATCCGCACGTGAGGTATGGAGTAAGGGCCAGCGGCGTGTATCGAGGCCTTGCTCAGGGTAGATTCGCCCCAGGATACGTAAGCACCCGAGTCACTCACGATCTCCACCTGGCGCGCCATGATCTTTCCGTCCTTTGTCACTCCCGACCTGTACTTAACGATGTACGGGTGGCGTACCGTCGTACCGCAGAACTCCTCTTCCCGGGAGAGCACCATCTTTACGGGTCTTTTTGTCTTCGCGGCCAACAGGCATACGTAAGGCTCTATGGTTATCTCGTTCTTGCCGCCAAAGCCCCCGCCTATCGCCGGTGTGATGACCCTGATCTTGTTCATGGCATACTGCAGGATCCTGCTTAAGTCAGAGGCGATGAGGAAGGGCCTCTGTACTGCACTCCTGATCACGTAGGTTCCATCGATGGTCATCTCTGCCAACGCCACGTGCGGTTCAATATGGCAGTGCTCCACTACCTGGGTCCGCATGACGTCTTCTACGATCTCGGAGGACGCGCGCCACCCCTCTGTCACGTCGCCGGACCTGATCCTGATATGTGAAACGACATTGCTGTCTCCGTGCACTTTCGGCGAGTCCGGCTTCATCGCCTCTATAGGGTCAAAGACGGGAGGCAGAGCCAGGTAGTCTACTTCAATCAGGTCGAGCGCCTCCGTCGCCGCGTCCCAGGATTCACCGGCCACGACAGCAACGACATCCCCACGGTAGCACACCTTGTCATCTGCGAGCACCGGCTGGTCAAGATGGGTGAAGCCGTAGCGGTTGTTGGGGACGTCCTCTGCCGTGATAACCGCTTTCACGCCCGCCATCTTCATGGCGCGCGACGTGTCCACCCTCAGGATCTTCGCGTGAGGGTGACGGCTTCTGAGCGCCCTGGCATAGAGCATGCCGGGTCTTTCGTAATCATCCCCATACAGTGCCCTCCCGGTCACCTGCAGCAGAGCGTCATGTCTTGGCCTGCTTACTCCTATAGAAGAGCCTCTCATCGTCCGCTCCCCTCCCCTCCGGACGTCGCTCGGGCAGCGGATAGGACCGCCTTTACGATCTTCTTGTAGCCCGTACACCTGCAGATGTTGCCCGCCAGTCCGTTACGGATATCCGTTTCGTTAGGAGCAGGGTTTTCGTCAAGCAGGGCCTTTGCCGAAAGCAGCATCCCGGGCGCGCAGAAACCGCACTGCACAGCGCCGTTTTCAATGAAGGCCTTCTGCAGGATGTGGAGAGAATCGGGCGTACCCAGCCCCTCGATTGTGGTGATCTGCCTGCCCTCACAGCGGATGGCCAGCACTAGGCATGAGTTTACAGGTTTGCCGTCCATGAGAACGGTACAGGCTCCGCACTCTCCTGTGCCGCAGCCCTTTTTCGTCCCCGTAAGGTGGAGTGAATCCCTGAGTACATCTACCAGGAGGACCGAGGGCTTAATCTCGATGCTATGCTCGTTGCCATTAACCACCACCCTGACAACCTGTGTCACGTCTGACCACTCCTTAAGGCACGTTCCCGCGCATGCATGAGAGCACGCCTGACCAGGACCTTACAGAGCTCCCTGCGATACCCGGCAGACCCTCGGATATCGCTGATGGGTGAGGCCTCACCTGATGCGACCTCGCAAGCTTCTCTCACCAGTTCTTCCGACCATGCCTGTCCTGCAAGCACCGACTCAGCCTTCTGTGCGCGGATGGGAGTAGGCGCCACAGCTCCAAGAGATATGGCGGCATCACGTACACTGCCGCCATCCTCGGCCAGGCATACGCTGGCGGCTGCGTTAACTATGGCCAGCGTCAGCGCTTTCCGCCTGCCTATCTTGAAGAAGGCGGCGCCTGAGCGATGCGGCGGGAGCGGTATATCGATCCAGGCCAGAACCTCAGCGGGGGCGAGCACGGTGCGTCTTGGCCCCTGGAAGAATTCTGCTACGGGTACGACCCGCTGCTGTCTCAAGCTGACCAGCGTGAGTCTTGCCTTCAGCACATAAAGCGCGGGTGCCGAGTCACAGGAGGGTACAGCCGAACTCAAGTTTCCCCCTATTGTCGCCAGGTTCTTCGTCTGTACCGCCCCTATCGCCTGGGCAGCTTCTTGGAGTGCGGGGAACAGTTCACGGATAGTGCTGTCACGGGCCAGCTTATTAAACGTACATGTGGCACCGACTCTGAACGACGTGTCAGTCCTGGTTATCACATCAAGGCCCAGTCCCTGAATATCCACAAGGCAAGACGGTATTTGGGTCCGGGCCCTCATAGACGGAATCAGATCGGTACCGCCCGCGATGACCCGCGCCCCCGGGCCGTGTTTCTCAAGCGCTTTCAGGGCATCCGAAAGACCTGACGGCCTGATATATGGGGTTTTGGGTAGCATGGCTCACACAAGCCCCCTTCCGAAAAACCCTGACTTCTCGTCCATGAGGTGCGGATGACCCACAGCGCTTTTTCGAAGAAAACGCCAGGGTTTTCTCTCCTGACGAGGCCGGATCAATGACCGGCAGCACTAAGATACTCCTCAGCCATTATCCTGAATTCGGACGCAGTGACAAGCCCGTGCTTTTCATAGGCCAGTTTCTTCACTTTCTGTACCAGTTCTTGCACCTGCTCCTCGCTGGCGGAAAGACCAAGCCGGGAGAGCCAGACAATAATGGAATCGGCACCACTGTTCTTCCCGAGTACAACTTCCGGCGCCTGGTGTCCCACCAGATCCCAGTGGATGGGGCACAGCTCGAGCGGCTGGTCATGCCCGCAGTTTTTATACCAGCCCGCGATGATGCCTGATTCGATCTTGTATATCATATCGCCCACTATCGCCCTGTTCTGCCTGAGCGAAAGCCCGGACATCTCCCGGACCATCCTGGACAGCTCGTACATCTTCTCGCACTTTAGACCGAGATCTACCCCGTACATGGTGAGGAGCGTCAGAGCCACGTCTTCGTAGGCGGCGTTCCCTGCCCTTTCGCCGATCGCTGTGATAGTCGTATGAGCGACTTCGGCACCCGCAGCAAGTGCGAGCACGGTGTTTGCGGAGCCCATACCGAAATCATCGTGGAAATGCACCTCCACGGGTTTATCGATCCGCTCCTTTACCTTCCTGATCAGGTATGGCACCGCGCTCGGTGAGAGCCCGCCGAACGTGTCCACCACTGCCAGCGCGTCCATATGGCCTTCGGTCGCCACTTTCGCCAGCAGATCAAGGCACCAGCTCATCTCGGCACGGCTTGCGTCTATCGGGAAGAATACAGTGTAAAGACCCTCTTCTTTCGCATATAACGTGGCTTTGACGGACAGGTCGATCGCTTTATTGAGAGACCAGCCGTACGCATACTCGATGATATGCTCACTTGAGGGGATCTCCACTACTACCCCCGTCACGCCGCAGTCTACCGCCCTCTTAATGTCGTCAACCATACACCTGCCGAACGCGAAGATCTCAGGGCCAAGATTCCTTTTCACGATCTCCTTTATAGCCCTTTCGTCCTCTGAAGAAACCGCGGGCATACCGGCTTCTATCCTGTGTACGCCTACTTCAGCCAATTGTTCCGCGATCCGGATCTTCTCATCTGCGGAAAAGATCAGTCCCGCCTGCTGTTCACCGTCTCTTAAGGAGACATCGTGCAACTTGATCTTTTCGGCAAACGACAGATGGGATCTCACCTCTTCAGCGTAGTTCCAGGGGCTCACAAACCATTTGCCTGTCTTCCAAGGGGTCTTGATCATGCTCCTGCCTCCCTTAATCTCCTGTTGGGGCTGAAGATCAGTTCTTTGTTCACCAGGTACTTCGGGCTCTTGCCTGTCAGCACGCGCACGGACTCGTCGATTACCTTTCTTCTCAGCTCCTGTACTGCTTCTTCCGAGTAAAAGGCGCTGTGCGGGGTGATGATCACGTTGTCCAGGGTAAACAGGGGGTTACCGTCGTCGCATGACTCCCGCTCCAGCACGTCAAGGACCGCTCCTGCCAGCCTACCTGTCACCAGGGCTTCATAGAGCGCGCTTTCATCCACCAGCTGCCCGCGCGACGTGTTGATCAAGAACGCACCTGGCTTCACTAGGCCCAGGGTGTGTCTCCCTATGAGTCCCCTGGTATCGGGCGTGAGAGGGACGTGAAGCGAGATGTAGTCCGACTGTCTCAGCAGTTCTTCAAGTGGCACCTTGAACGCCCCGAACTCCTCTATCGTTGAGGCGCCGACGAACGGGTCCGAGACCACCAACCTAAGACCGAGCGGCCGCACCTTCTCCGCCAGCGCCCTTGCGATCTGTCCAAACCCCACAAGGCCCAGCGTAGACCCTCGTAAGCGGTGTATGGGACGGTGCTCCTCAAAAGACCAGTTGCCGCGCTTGACAGTGTCATTAAGGAAAGCGAGCTTTCGCGCAAGACACAAGATGGCAGCCAGCGCCTGGTCTGACACCTCGTCGATACAGTAGTCCGGCACATTGGTCACGGCGATCCCGCACCGTGTCGCCGCGGCCAGGTCGATGTTGTTAACACCTATCCCAGTCTTTGAGATCAGCAGGCATTTTTCCATGTTCTCGATTACGGTGCCCGTTATCTGGGCATAGCACGTGATGACCGCATCCGCGTCCCGGCAGAGGGGACCAAGCATGCGTGTTCGGTTAAGCGCAGAAAGTCCCAGGCTATGCCAGGTATTCCACAGAATGCCTGGGAATTGGTAACCAGAGGGATTTGGGTAGCGGTATAGAATCTCTTCCCTAAAGTGGGGAGGAGGGACTTTAAGACATGCCAGATGTGAGCAATCCCTCAGTGATCGAAGAGATGCTTACTGAGATGTTCAGCCCTGAGTGGCTACGGGAGACAGCGTCTCGGGTGGGGCTGGTCAAGCGCAACCGGAAGGTGGATCCGGTTGCGTTGTTCTGGGTTCTGATACTGGGCTTTGGGGTTGGCGTGCAGCGTACCTTGGCTTCTTTGCGGAGATCGTACGAAACCGCGTCAGCGAAGTCCATCGTGCCATCGGCTTTCTACGACCGTTTTTCCCCGCAGTTGGTAGTGTTCTTAAGGGAATGCCTGACGCATGGCATGGCCCAACTGGCCAAGAACTCGAGTTTGACGCTGTGCGCTAGATTGCGGGAATTCAAGGACCTGGTGGTAGCTGACGGCACATTGATCAGTCTTCACAAGAACCTGGCACGGCAGTTTCCGGGTTCCCGCAGCGAGGCGCAGTTGAAGATCCACAGTGTCATCAGCGTGACCGCCAACGGGCCTAAGAGCGTCACCTTCCATGCGGGTAACACCGCAGAGGTCAAGACCATACGAATAGGTCCATGGGTCAAGGACACTATCGTGCTATTTGACCTGGGCTACTTCAAGTACCAGTTATTCAGCCGGATCACGCGTAACGGCGGCCATTTCATAAGCCGGCTGAAAAAGACCGCCAACCCCACCATTGTTTCTGTGCTGCGGCAACACCGCGGGAGGAGCATTGACGTATCTGGCAAGAGCCTCAAGGAGATACTGCCCCAGTTGAAGCGGCAAGTTGTGGATGTACTGGTGGAAGTCTCTTTCAAGCGCCGCTGCTACAACGGCGTCGCCTCCCCTGCCACGGAGACCTACCGTCTGGTGGGGCTGCTCAACAAGGATACTGGGGAATACCACCTGTACCTCACCAGCATTTCCCCGGAGCAATTGAGCGCGGAAGATGTGGCCTTGCTGTATGGCGCCAGGTGGGCCATCGAACTGGTGTTCAAAGAACTCAAGCGTGTCTACCAGCTGGACGTGCTGAACAGCGCAAAAAGCGAGGTGGTGGAGGCCCTGGTACTGGTGGCCATGCTCACCCTGGTGGTAAGTCGCCGGATACTGAACTTCCTACGCCAGGTCGCTCCCGACAAAGCCTTTCGCCTCACAAATGGGCGGTGGGCGGAGATGTTTCACTTCACCTCCGGCCGCCTGATGGAAAATACCCTCAGGTCCTCAGGCATCACAGAAGACCCATTCTTACTCATGTTGTTCTACCTATTTGAAGCTCCAGATCCCCACGTCAATCGTAAACGATTGATGGACCCTTGGGTAGAAATACCATCTTTTCCAGAAGGATAGGGCGCCGGGATGGCAATAAATGGTTAACCGATCACGAATGGGGACCAAGCGCACTCTCAGATGTGCTTGGAGCCAGAACCAGCTCCACTCCGATTTCAGATAACTCCTGTCTTTCATAATCCAGTGAAGGATACACGTGATCCGTAATAACCACTTTCAAACCCGGGCGCACCTCCTTCTTTCCGATCACTGATTAAGTCGCCTTAAGGCCGTAGTCGTCTATGCCATAAAGTCTTCTTCAAACGGGCACCTGGTGAAAAGCTCCACTCCGCTTTCTGTGACCACCAGGTTTTCCTCAAGCCGTACTGTCTGCTCAAGCTGTGGATGTCCCGCGAAGGTCTCGATGGCAAACGTCATGTTCTGTTTGATCTCCGCCGGGTAGTTCAACGAGTACGCCCGGGATATCCACATGCCCTCATACAGCGTCAACCCTATGCTGTGCGCGAACTGCTGGAGGCTTACGCTCCCGTACTTGTCGTCTGCGTACACCGGGAACCGGCTCGCCACGTCCGCCGTCGTTGCCCCCGGCTTTATCTCTTCAATCGCCGCATACAGTGAATCAAAGCACTCTTTGTACAGGTCCTTTTCCTTCTGCGTGGGCTTGCCCTTCACTTTAAAGCACCTGACGAAGTCCACAAAGTACCCGCCCGGCCCTATCGCGTTGATGTCTATGATCATAAGGTCCCCCTGCCTGATCACCTTGTCAGTGTGCCAGCGCCGGTACGGGCTCGTGTTCCCTCCCGAGGCCACTATGATGTCGTACACGAAGTCAAACCCGTTTGCATACAGGTACTCGTTCACCTTCGCGCAGATGTGTGATTCGGTCACTCCGGGCTTTGCCCACTCGTTAATCGCCATCCACATCGCCGCGTCCCCGTACGCACTGGATATCTTCAGACACTCGATCTCATCACGCGTCTTGATCACGCGCGCCTCTGACATGGCGGGCCAGGCGTTGACTATGTTTACGCCAAGTCCGGTAAGTTCCTGGTACCCCCGCAGGTCCATCATGTCGATGCCGATCCTCTCGTTCTGGACGCCATGCTCCTTTAACACCTCGTAAACACTGTGGGCCATCCGCTTGGCCATATACTCTTCCGCCTGCTCCGCCCATTTCCAGGTGATCGCCGGACGTATCCTGTCCCCCATCCACGGTGCATCGATCTTTGCGCATTCCATGTCGGACCCGACTGTCTCAAAGAGAACAGGCTCTCCTCCCCGGGGCAACACCGCGTAGCGGATGAAGATGTTGTTCTTCCAGTTGCCCTGCCACACCCCGCTGACGTAGCGTATGTTCTCGCCCACGAACAGGATGAGCCCGCCCAGGTCATGCTTGTCCATCATCTCTTTGGCCCGGATCAGCCGCTCTTCCCTCAGCCGGTAGAAGTTCACACGTTTGGCGTCCACGACCGCCCCACCACCCCCCTCCACCGGCGGGGGCGGGAAAAGCACCCCGTGACATCGCGGCTACACGCCCAGGGAAGGGCGGTCCACCCTCTACCATCACCGGCCAGCTAGGCCGCCGGCCCCGGCCTTAGTCCGGGGGAGGTGCCGGGGAATCCGCTGCCATGCGGCCACGCCGCGGTCGGCGTGGATACTCGCCTCGCGCCGCGCCGAATCACAACCACGGCATAGAGCTGCAATGCGGCCACGCCTGCTGTGGGCGTGGATAGAGCCGTTAACTGTGCGCTGCTGGACAGACGACCGACTGCGCTTTAATGCGGCCCTGCCGGTGACGCCGGGGGTAGGTGGTGCGGGCGTCAGCGGTACCCTGCCGACCGCAGGGCATCGTCCACCAAGCGGCTGACGGGAATGCCCGTCTCCGCCGCCCGGGTACGCAGAGCCGATACTAGATCTGCGTCCAGGGTCCAGTTGACCCGGTCCCGGCCACTTCCGGGCTCGGGGGCGGGCCCGAATTCCGCTGCGTAGGCCTCGGGGACGAGGTGGGCCTCCGCCCCACTCGCGGCCTCGTAGTCAGAGCGGGGGAGAATATGCTCGCCCCCCACCCGGCGCCCGCCGCGCCTGTGGGCCCACATGGTGTTGGGCCCGCCCCGGTAGTGCACGAAATATTCGTGCCGGGGTGATCGGTACAGCGTCTCTTCGACGTAGTCGTCGGTACCTTCTAGGTGGCCGTTGTCCTATCGGCCCACCCGCCTGGCCGTCTGGGTGTTGTAAACCCGTCCCGCCGGCCGGCGCGGCAGACCCCTGCAAACGTCGGCCCAAAACTTGCTCGACCGGCTGAAGCAGCACCGCCCCGCAGTGCTCGCTTTCCTGTACGACTTCCGGGTGCTCTTCGACCACAACCTGGCGGAGCGCGACCTGCGCATGGTCAAGGTGCAGCAGAAGCTCTCCGGTACCTTCCGCAGCTTCGCCGGTGCACAGGCCTGCTGCCGCATCCGCGGCTACCTCTCGACCGTGCGCAAGCGGGGTCACTCGGTCCTGGCGGTGCTCGCAGCCGGGTTCCGGGGCCAGCCGTTCCTGCAACCCCGCGCCCCCTGAGCTGGCCATTGTCTCCCAGCCGGGGGCGAATGCCGGAAGTCTCCCCAGGCATCGCGCCAGGGGCTACCTCCCCACGGGCGGTCGCCAAACACTGGACCCGTCGCTCACTCCATCCCGGAAATGAGAAAATCTGCGCATCCACACTTCGGGAAGGAGGAATTCCGGGGGGTATGAAGAAATGAAAAACGTAATGTTGGTTCTTGCCAGGACGGGCTGAACAGTTACGACACAAGGCAGCACTATTCTCGGTTCAGCGCGGCTAACCAGCGGCTCGAGCGGATGCCGTGGAGCTGGGTTTCGATGACTTGCCAGCGCCGCTCAGCCGCAGACCGTTAGACCCCGCATGGATGAGCCCCCGAGAAATGGTGCACCGCAAGGGCGCGCACCCATTTGCGGGTGAGCGGACGCCAAGGTGGTGTTAGTCGGAGGGAACGGTGAACGCGGTGGAGAGATTCGGCGTGCAGGTAGCCAGCGTTCGATACGAGGATCTGCATAAGATCTACCGTCTCGCCAACGAGCGGACGCTGAAAACGCACCGCTACTGTTGCCTTGGGCCGGGTGACGACGTCGTTGTGGTGAGTGCGAACGAGGCCCGTGCGAAGTGCCGCAATGGGCGTGCGCAGATTCTTCCGGTCTACGCTGTCGAGGACTCCCTGTCGATCGGCACGCGCCGTGTCCCCCTTAGAGTGAAGGAAGTCGAGACCCAGGACGAGCTCGCCGGCTACCACCGGCTCGAGGAGTGCCACTACCGCGGGAAGGCGCTCCACGGACGGCACGTGCCGCTAATCGTTCGTTCCGATGATCCCATGCTGCCCTGCGTGTTAGGGTACATCGAACTCTCCACCACCTTCATCATGAATCGTCCGAGGGCCGCGCTCCTCGACGCTGAGTTTCATGATCGCAATGGGAGCATCTCTTGGACGACGTGGAGGAAAGTCGCCGTACGCGAGTACACCAACCTCGTTGTTCGCATCGCGAGAACCGTTGTCTCCCCCGAATTCAGAGGACTCGGTCTCGCACGCATCCTCGTCAAACACGCGGCTCGCTTCGCGCGGCAACACTGGCATGTTGGCAAGCTCAAGCCCCTCTTCCTCGAGATCACCGCAGATATGCTTCGGTACGTGCCGTTCGTTGAGTCTCCCGGGATGCACTACATCGGCGACACCGAGGGCAATCTCACCCGCGTGAACGAGGACATGGACTACATCCTGAGGAACTACTCTCGCGTCAAGAAGGGTGAGATTCTGAAAGAGGAGAGCGCTGGGATCGTCGACCTGCAGGTCTCCTACGCCACATGCCTCAAGCAAATCGAGAGTGAGCAGGGCGTTCCCCGCGAGCGTCTGCTCCGTCTCCTTTTGCGGTCTCCGCAACGCCTCTCTGACGAGAACTGGGCGCTGCTTCATCGTATATTCCGTCTGCCTAAACCGACATTCTTCATGGGGCTGACACCTGCGGCAGAGTGTTTTGTGCACCGGAGAATCCGCGAACTTGGACTTCCCGGGCGCTACCCGGCGCAACGGCCACCGGAACGTTCTCCGGCTCTTTCGCGGCCGATCGAAGTTAGGCAGTGCACGCTCGCGATTTCTTCGCCCCTGGTACGAACTCAGGCGACGAGGAAGATCCAACAGGCCTTCGGCGTCAGTCGCGACATGCTGACGACCACACTGTTCGCGGGTCTCAACTTCACGATTCGGCTCGGGGACATCGTGCTCATCTGCGGTCCTTCGGGTGCCGGGAAAACAACGCTTCTTTCGCTCCTCGCGAAGAAGCTCGTTGATCCCTCCACAAGTCCGCAGGGATTGACCGGCTCCGTCGAGGTTCCCCGTACGCTCACGGTCAGCACGCTTGGCCCGCTGCCAAGCTCACGTCCCCTTATCAATTCACTGGGGCAGCGGTCATTCGAGAACTCATTGTTCGCGTTGAACGTCTCCGGTCTGGCAGAGGCTCATCTTTACGTGAAGCGTTTCCGCGAGCTAAGTAACGGTCAGCGATACCGCGCCATGGTGGCCAAACTCATCGCCTCGCAGGCGGAGGTTTGGGTCGCGGATGAATTCTGCGGCACCCTAGACCCAATAACGGCGAACATCGTCTCGAGGAATCTGCGGCGGTGCGCGAAGAATCTTGGAGTTACCGCCATTCTCGCGGCCGCAAACTGGTCCGAGTTCATACACGAGCTGCGGCCGGATACGATCGTCCACTTGCGCACACCGTGGGACCATCGTGTCTTCTCGTGGACCGAATTCCAGCAGGCAGTTTCTCGCTCCCATGCCCTCGGGGGATACGATATAGGGCGGTCCGGTCCCAAGGGAGACACGGAGATGTGAGCCATGGCACTGGACCTTAGCAAGGTGCGTTCCGCATTCGACGCGCTTCCCCTCGCGTCCGATCCGATATTCCGTCGTGTCGCGGCTGAGCGAAAACTCCGCCACACGGGTCCGGAAGGCGTGCCCGACCTTGTTGACGAACTCAGCGCGAGGCTCATGTGCTCTGCACTTCGCTCCAGTACGAGCGATGCGACTTTGGTCGTGTTTCCGGATGGACTTGAGCGCCGAGCCCCCCTCCTGTTCGCGACGGCACTCGTCATGGACGGCTTGGCCCAAATAGAATCCGGCGAGGTGGGCCGTTGCGTTCTGTACGTCTCGGGCTACGCAGGCATCCGATCGCACTTGGCCAGTATTCGGCTCGGCTCCTTCACCCTCGACGGCGTCTTTGCTCAACAGTATGGTAGAAGAAGGGGTAATGAACTGAAGACAGTGTCCTCGCCAGGTGGGGTGAATCTGCCATCCGTTTTCTGCATCTGCGCTCCCGCAGATCCAGCCGCTCTGCTTCGTCAATACAAGGCCAAATGGGTCGCCGTCGATTGCGGGGAAAGCCATGAGATTGGCTGGCTCCCCGGTCTTCTCGCAGAAGCAAAGAAGATGAGCATCCCAGTCGTGGGATGGACGGCTAGGCCTTTCAGCGGGGCCGTTGCCCAGTGGTTGGAGGTGGGCGCCGGCGTGTTTCGGTGGCCGCGTCTTCAACGCGGGGCCAGTACATGTATCCTCGCATTGGAGCAGCTCGCGGAAAGGGCGCTCGAAGCTGAAGTGACCGCCCGAGTTCTCCTCGGCGAGCACGTCATCGAGATATCGAAGGCATTCGCCTCCGCCACGGAGGCAATGCTGGCGGCCCGCGAATTCCAGAATGGACGACTCTCTAGGGATGCCGTGATTCTCGGCTGGAAGTGCTTGAGGGCGATGGAGTCCGTTCCCGTACCACTGGCTGTCTACGAGCGAGAGGTGAACTCGTACTGGGGGCTCCGTCGAATTTCGGAGCTGCGCGAGAACTTTGCTCGGTTCATGGATGCCGTTCGACCCCACTCGCCGAGTCTTCACGCTGTGCTTCAGGACGCGGCGGATGCGCTTGCCTCCGCCCACGATCTACTCGGTTCGTCCGGGTCCCCCCTGTGGCTGGGATTGGCGAATCTCTGCGTCGAGTCCACAGAGCAGCGCAGGATCGTGTTCGCCTCCAAGTCGAGGCGAGAGATGTTCGCCCTCTGCCTACTGGCACGCTTCAATATCAGCGAGGACGATTTGAGAGACGTCGGGGTCGAGCTGGCTTACTTGAAGGAACTCACTGAGGTTGATGTTGATACTCTCGGGGAGCAGCCCCGTGGCCAGCACGCGGCCAACAACCCGTCGCCCTTGTTGGTCGGCATGCCGAGCCGATTTGCAGAAAGACACCTCGACGGGCTCCTAGACTCAGGGCAGCTCGAAGTTCTCCTCTGGCCGCACCAGGAACCAATCCTCGAACGCCGCATACGCCATCTTTCCTCAAAGCTGAGTCTCTCCTCTCGCAATCTCGGCCACTGGCTTCCGATTTTGGACGAGCCCGAGCAGCGCACGCTTGAACCGCCCACGTCTGCGAGACGCGCCCTACGACTTGGCGGACGGCATAGCGCAACCGCAGGCGCTCTTGGCGAGGAGCTTCGTCGCAAGGCGGAAACGGTGAGCCTCTGGAAGCGCCCAGATGCAGCAGAAGCGATTGCAGATCTGTTCGGAACGGCACCGCCGGTTGAGGACGACGAAGGCTATGTGCCTCAAGCTGTGCTCCCCGAAGCTGCTGCGGGTTCTGAAACCTGGGCATCTCCCGAAAACCCATGGGTCCAAGAAGCGCTTGAGATATGGCTGGAAGGTGGCTTGCACGTCCTCCTTCCCACTGACGAGACAGTCAACGTCATTGTTCGCGTTCAGGGAAGCGCTCAGATCGAGGAAAGGTACGTGCGCTCATTGCGGGTCGGAGATGAGATTCTGCTCATTTCAGGGCAGCGTCGGCAGAGCCTGTACGAACTTCTCGTCTCGAGGGTTCATCGTGACCCGGTGATTGCACAGTACCTTGCCCTTGTTCGACGGTGGCAAGATGACTTCGTGCGTGCTTTCACGGAGGCCGAGCGTCTAGGCCGAACCACCCCGGAAGGCCTGCTCCAGGATCTGCAGGCGAAGGGTAGCCGGCTGACTTCGCCTCATACAGTTCGCTCGTGGTCGCGTCGGCTCGTCCTAGCACCCAGCGATCCGGAAGACCTGAAACGCATTGCCGAGGTTCTCTCCCTCGGATTCGTGAAGAGCTATTGCAGGCAGATCAATACCGCTGCTAAACGCCTTAGGGGGCTACACATCAGTCTCGCAGCGCGCCTTAATCGTTGGCTCACGTCCAGCGGTGCAGGCACAGTAGCCGTTGGCACGGCCGACGAAGTGATCGACGTTGAGCTCGGACTGACTGTAGAAGATTTCCGACACTCTTTGCTCCGTGCCCGAGTTCTCGAAGTCAGGCAGCAGAGTGGGCCGTTCTACCGACCGCACTTGGGTCGCCTCGAGGGAGGAAGGTCATGACGTTCGTGAGTCCCGACTGGGTGACGCGTGATGAGGAACCCCGCCTCGCAGAGTACCTCGTGAAGCGGGTGTGCGGCCGCGCTGCAGGAACCTTCGAGGCGGAGTGCACTCACAGTGCACCAAGGGACAAGTACTTCATTGGTTCGTTGAGGCCGTGTCCCCCTGATCCTGAGCGGGAACCTGGCGCTGCGGTTTACCGTGCGGGGTTCCCCGACGAACTCCTCACGAAGCTGGCCCCCATGGCCATTGGCGCCGAGTTCCGAGTGAAACCGGAGGGATCCGACTTTCTGAGCCGCATCCGACTCGAGTGGAGTTGCTACTATCGAGTGTTTCCAGCCCTAGACGAACAGCGCGAGCACCAGCGGCACGCCTCAGCGGTCGCGGGCTCCACGGCGTCCGGAGAATCAAGTCAGCCGACAGAGGTATCAGAGGGACGTTCGACTGACGTTGAAGAGGAGGCCGACGGGGATTCTGATGACCCCGTGCAGAGTCCTTCGGGACCTGCTCCCACGCCCCCTGGCCGCAGAGGCCGTCGGCCGACGGACGTGCTCTTTCCGAAGTACCGCAAGATCCGATGCTCTGCTCAGGGTTGCATAGCGCTCCGGAAAGCCAGCGCCGCGGACGAGTCATGGTCCATCGACGTCGCTGACCTTCAAAGAGCAACTGAGCGCGAGGTTGCGGGCGTACGTGACGTCATCCTGGCCGACCCTGATCACCTTCGGACAGGACCGAACCCCGAAGAACGAGTGCGGGTGCCACCCGAAGCTCTTGAATCAGGATCTGCCTATGCTGAGTTTAAAGAGCACCTATCGACGGATCTCGCGCCACCATGGCGCTGGGCCATTGGCTCACAACTCCGGCCCGCAGACGAGCCGGATGAGGTTATCTTCTCGCTTGAGGCGACCAACTCGTCGCCGATCGACACCCGCGCTTGGCACAGCGAGGGTTTCTTCTTCGATGTGAGGGCCACCCTGACCTTCGAGCATGCAAACGTCCTGCCCTTCGAACTCGACGTAGCTCCGCGGAGCTTCCGATACGATCGCCAACTCTGGGGGCGCGGCTTTAACTGTGCGGTCGTGAGGACCCAGCCCGACAGCACGCAGTGCGCTTTCGAAACAACAAACGTGCCGGTCTATTCGCAGGCTCGCTACAGCACCAATACCAAGCCACGCGCATCTTTCCAAGACTTGAGCACCAATCCCGTCCCCGTACTCCAACGCGTTCTCGACGCGATGCAGGAGTACAATCGCGAGTGGATTGCCCAGCGGGACCGGTATGTTGCCGAGGACCCAGCCTGGAAAGCTCGGCACGGTGACGAGTACGAGCGCGACCACCGCTTGTTCCGTGCTGAAATCGAGCGATTCGCGCAAGGGTGTCGTCTCATCGAACAGGACGCAGACGCTCGGCTCGCCTTCCAGCTGGCGAATCAGTCCTTCGCGCTCGGCGGCCAGAAGACTGAATGGCGTCTCTTCCAAGTCATCTTCATCGTGTCTCAGATTCCGGGCATTCATGCACTGAAGTCTAGTGAGCAATCAGCCATGCTCGACCGAAGCGTGGTGGACATCATCTATTTCCCGACGGGCGGTGGTAAGACGGAAGCCTACCTCGGCGTCATTGTCTTTCACTGCTTTTTTGACCGCCTCCGAGGGAAGGCATCCGGCATCACTACATGGACGCGCTTCCCGCTCCGGTTGCTTACACTGCAGCAGACACAGCGTGTCGCAGATGTTATCGGCGCCGCGGAACTAATCCGCCGGGCGCACTCTGATCCTCGGCTCTCTGGACGTGAAGTCGATGGTTTCGCCGTAGGGTACTTCGTTGGCCAAGAGGCCACGCCGAATGAATTGACTCCTCCCCGTCGAGGGGAGCCGCCGGACCTCAACTGGAGCACTGCCAACGATCCGGACGCTCGCCAACGTTGGAAGAAGATTGTCAAGTGTCCCGCATGTCGGACCTCGAGTGTGGTAGTGGAATTCGACCCGGATCGGGTCCGGTTGACCCACAGGTGCTGCAACCCAGGATGCAGATTTCCAGGCGGAATTCTTCCTGTCTATGTGGTTGATAATGAGATCTACCGTTTCCTACCAGCGGTGCTCGTGGGAACAATCGACAAGCTCGCCGGCCTTGGCAATCAACGAAAACTGTCTCTCGTCCTCGGTCAAGTTACGGGGCGTTGTGTACAGCACGGGTACTACAACGGCAAGTGCTGTCAGAAGGACTGTTCGGATGTGAGCCGGCTTCGCCCCGGATCTCCCCCCGGCGTGAGCGGACCCACCCTGTTCATTCAGGATGAGCTGCATCTTCTGAAGGAGGGGCTGGGGACATTCGATGGACACTACGAAACCTTTCTTCAAACTCTTCTCCAAACCTACGGTCAACATGCACCGGTCAAGATCATCGCGTCCTCGGCAACAATCGAGGCGTTCGATCGTCAGGTCCGCCATCTCTACGGCAGAGAAGCCCGAGTTTACCCTGGCCTCGGCCCGACATTGAGTTCGTCATTCTATGCCAGGACCCTCGACTACCCACAGCGGCTCTTCGTCGGCTTGCTGCCGCACAACAAGACGATCTTCAACGCTGTCTTGGAACTCGTGCAGTATTACCATGAGGAGACCGAAACGCTGGTTCGCTTACCGGCAGCTGCCGTGAATCCCTTCGGGGGGGGGCAGTGCAGGCCCGCCACTCCACTCTGGCGCAGCCTGGTCGACTCATACGCCACCTCCCTCTGCTACTTTTCTGCAACACGAGAGCTGAGCTCCATCCGCACAGATCTCGATGCTCACGTGAACAATGAGCTCGAAAGGGCCGGGTTTTCGCCTTTGAGGATCGCGGAACTCTCCGGGAGTACGAGCACTGACAATGTTACGCGAACCTTGGAACTCCTCGAGACCGCTCAGCCCGGTCACCCCACGGCACCGAACGCGATCTTAGCCACCAGCATGATCGCTCATGGTGTCGACATCGACAGACTCAATTGTATGATCCTCTATGGTATGCCCAAGCAGAACGCCGAGTACATTCAATCCTCGAGCCGAGTCGGTCGATCCCACGTTGGCATCGTCTTCACGTGTCTCAAGCCGGCTCGCGAACGAGATCAGAGTCACTTCGCGTATTTTCAGAAGTACCATGAGTTCCTCGGCCAACTCGTCGAACCGGTTGCCATCAACCGGTGGTCGAAGTTCAGCATTCAACGTACATTGCCAGGCCTCTTCATGGCGGTCCTCTTACAACGAATTGCCAACAACTCCGGCCAGGACAATCCCAATCGCTACTACATGGTTAATTTCGTGAAGAGACTGATTAGCGAGGGAACCCTTCGCGCGGAGAACTTCCTGGGAATGCTCGACGAAGCTTACCTGATAGACCGCTGGCCGGGGCCGGGCACTGCGGCGTTTCAGGAGGAGATCGGTAGACGTGTGCGCCAGTTCCTGGATCAGATCCTTGGTGCTGGGGACCATGCCAAATTCGTTTCCGAGGCATTGGTTCCTCAGCCTATGCGTAACCTTCGAGATGTCGACGAGCAGATCGAGATTGAGCTGGATCCGAACGGCAGTGCGTGGGCCTCAAGAGCGGGGCGATAGGCGGGGGGCTTAGCGATGGGGCGCCGGATGAACCGTGGGAAGCAGCAGGTCCTCCTGAACTACCTTCCGGGGAAGACCTTTGACTTCGAGAAGATCGGCACTATCGCCCGAGTGGACCGGATTCGCGGCGTTCCGCGGACAGACCTCAACACGCGCCTGATCTTGCGAGCGGTCGAGGAGCAGGCTCGCGCATGGTCCGAAGAGCATCGCCCCGTATTTCGCGACCTCGAGCAAACTGCCGATCGCTTCGTACTCTTGGAACCTCGGGGCGCAGAGGCGGCCATGTTCCCCCTCGTGTTCTGGTGCCAGAATCCTTGCTGCGGCGTCATCGTTGAGCCGCGAGACGGCGTGCCGAACTCCGAGGGCTGCAGCGTTTGTCGCGTCGGGCGGCTCGTGCAACTGCGCTTCGTAAGGGTTCACCGCTGCGGCGCTCTGGAGCCTCTCTCAAGTCAGCACTGCAAGAACTGTAACGCCCGACAGAGGATGGCCCTGGACACTCGAGGAAGCGAGCGCGTCTCCGATTTCCAATGGGTCTGCAGATCCTGCGGCGCAACCGCGTCCGTCTTCGCGGGCCGATGCTCGTCGTGCAACTGGCCAGGCGGTGATCCATCGCTGAAGAATATGAGCGTGGAGGTTCATCGCGCCGGGCGAACCTTCTATCCCCACTACACCGTCCTGCTCAACCAGCCTGGCAGGGAATGGAGTGCGTTCCTGAGGATCTCACAGTGGCAGGCGGTGGCGGCGTCGGTATTCCTTGGAATACCGGAATCCCGAGGGCGCCGCTTGGTCGACTTTGCCGCATCGACAGCCGCCCCAGCAGTTGCTCCATTCACTCTTAGCGAAGCGGAGCGGGCTCGTCTCCGAGCACAGGGGAGAAGCGAGGAGATGATCGCGCAGTTCGAAAAGATGCAGGCCGACCTCCAAGCATACCGAACTGAGGCCGAGGTCGCTGGATCGCCACAGGACCTCGCGGCTGCGCTGGTCCGACGGTCCGGAGTCCCAGGGGACGTCTGGGCAAGATCTGGGCAAGAGATGCTGGAAGCTGTCATGCTACTCGAGTCAGGTAACGTCGTAGAGCTATTCGCAGAGCAGGAGGCGGAGGCTGAGGATCGCACCCGCGCACGTGAGGTTGCGCACCGTCTTGGTATGAGTGGCGTGACCCTCGCAACGGATTTCCCCATTACTACTGCAACGTTCGGATATAGCCGCGCTGGCTACCAACCTGATGAATGCAGGCTCAATCCTTTCCCCGCCGAGCGAGACCATGGAGGAAAGTTCCCGATCTTCGTGGACGTCGTACAGGCGGACGCCATTTTGCTTCGGTTGAACCACGACGCGGTGCTGCGGTGGATGTCAGCGAATGGTCTCGTGCCTCGAATCCCTCGAGGCGAGGAGCCTACCGTGAGCGCCAGGGCCTACTTCGTTGAACTTCTCGACGGAGTCCCACTCCGTCATACGGTCCAGGTGCCGGAGGCACGGCTCGTCTTCGGTCTGCTTCACACTCTTAGTCATCTCGCGCTCAGGCGTGCCTCGCTCCTGTGCGGCCTAGAGGGAACAAGCCTTTCCGAATATGTGCTTCCCCGGACCCTCACGTGCGCCATCTACTGCAACCATCGATACGGCGCGACGATCGGCGCCCTATCTGCCCTGTTCGAACAGTCCCTGGCCGAATGGCTTGCAGAGATCCGCTCTAGCCGGAGATGCGTGTACGATCCGGTCTGCATCGACAGAGGGGGCAGCTGCCATGCCTGCTCGCATCTCGCCGAGACGAGTTGTCGATTCTTCAATCTGAATCTCAGTAGGTCCTTCTTGTTCGGCGGCCGCGACTCTGTTGTGGGGGAGATCCGAACTGGCTTTCTCGATTTCGTGGTGGGGAGGTGACCGAAAGTGGCCGTCCGCCGCCCCGAGCTGGTGGTTGAAGTCGTCGTGACCGTGCCGGAACCGTTCGGGGCCGAACTCGCTTCCCGAATCGGCGCCAGGACCACGTTAGGCGTGCTGACTGAGCTGTTGGCTTCAGCGCGGAAGCATGTCGTGATCGCTGCGCCGTTCATCCAGGGAGCGGAGGGACTACAGGCTGGGCCGTTGGGCATGGCGCTGATGGCCGCTCTGAAGAGAGGCGTAAACGTCGACCTGATCACTACGGGGACAAGCCTCGCCGGACTGGCTCTTGGGAGTCTTCGGGAGATGGCGGGGACACGCTTCCGCACCTTCCAACCCCGTGGAAATGTCGAAGATCCCCGGATGCTCGGGTCCCACGCGAAGTTTTGCCTGTGCGACTCCGAGCACGCGTACATCGGGAGCGCCAATATCACCCAGAAAGGAATCTCGGGCCACCTGGAGATCGGGGTGTTGCTGCACGGGAAGCCGGCGCGGCAGATTTGGGACCTTGTTCGCGCGTTGACGGAATCCGACTACTTGGTGGAGTGCCGTCCGTGAACACGTCACCCGGCAGATGCTGCTAACGCTCTTTGGCGCTCGTAAGGGGAGATATGGTCACGCTCAGTGACAAGGTGTGGGTGAAGGGTTGGCGGAACCAGAATCAGGTGACCCCGGTTTTTGTTTGCGTGTGAGAATGAGCGGAACCCCCGGGTAAAGAGTTTCGCTGCTGGACCCCCGAGGGTTCCCCACCGGCCCTATCCGCTGACATGACTATCCAGCTAGCTCAGGAAGTCCTTCCCCGAAGCGAACATATGTGCTATCATGAGGGGAGAACGCCCGTTCGCTGAGGGGGGAATTGTTGATGGCCCGGCAAGAATCCTTGACTCTGTTGGATTTCCAGCAACGTTTCCCAGACGAACCGGCAGGTGAGAGATACCTTTTCGAGGTCAGGTGGCCCAACGGATTCTGTTGCCCAGTGGGTCAGAATAGCCGGTACTACCACATCAGCAAGCGGGACCTCTACCAGTGTACCACCTGCAGATATCAGGCCTCCGTCACTGCCGGTACGGTGATGTACCGCACCCGGACCCTGTTGCAGAAGTGGTTTTGGGCCATCTACCTGGTCGCCAGTGACAAGCGCGGTTGCTCGGCCCTGTCACTCAAGCGACATCTTCGTGTCAGCTACCAAACGGCCTGGCACATGCTGCACAAGGTCCGCCATGCTATGGCGGCGCGGGATGGACGCTATCGACTGGGAGGATTGGTGCAACTGGACGATGCCTTCGTCGGCGGTCCGAACGGGAAACAAGGGAGAGGCACGGAGAAGACGCCGATCTTGGTGCCTGTGTCCGTTACTCCCGATGCAAAACCCCTGTACGCCAAGATGGCCGTGGTCGACACCGTCAACTGCCAGCATGCACATGACTTCCTGCTTGAAGCAGTCTTACCCGGCAGCCACCTGATAACCGACGGGCTTAGCGTCTACTCCACGCTTACAGCCGCAGGCTACACGCATGAACGGCACGTGGGGAGCAGCCAAGCCCAAGAGCATCTACACTGGGTACATACCATCGTCTCCAACCTGAAGGCTTTTGTGGCCGGGACCTACCATGGGCTGTCAGAGGACCACTTGGCAGCGTACTTGGCCGAGTTCTGCTATCGGTTCAACCGCCGTGCCCGGCCAGACCAGCTGTTCTCACGACTGCTGTCTGCCTGCACCGCGTGCCCAGCACTGACTTGTGCTGAGTTGACTGGATAGTCATGAAAAGCGATTACCTTAGGGATATGCTGGAACAAGACTATCTGTCGGATCATGAGCTCCAAAGGCGCACGGCGCTCTTGGGTATCAACGCATCCCTGCCAATCGTCGTACTGATCGCAAGTTTTGACTCGGACATCGCCCCCCAGATCCACTTTAAAATCGAAGCACTGGTAAAGCAGTACGATTCGCAGGCAGCGCTGATCAGCCGGACGAACGAAATTGTTATCTTTCTTCACTCAGCGAATGGGCCTAAGGTCCCGGTACTCCAGGCAACCCGGTTGGGGCAATCAACAGTCTCCATGGCGCAATCAGAAGGATGCACCTGCAGGGTAGGGGTTGGCCGGTCGTATGAAGGCGTGCGCAAGCTCAAGGAGAGTTACGCCGAGGCCAAGCGGGCACTATCAGTGGCTGCAAGCATGGGTAAGAGCGTACTTGCGTTCAGTGAAATGGGCCTACATAGACTGCTGTCTTTCATCCCGGACGATGTAGAGCTGGTCGCATTCTGCCAAGATGTGCTCGGGGATCTCATAGAATACGATACGCAGCATGGCGCTTCCCTCATGGAAACGTTATCTTGCTACCTGAGTCTTGGATGCAAAGGGGGTATTCCCTTGACTCCAGTAACCCCAACATGTAGTGGTGTGGTATGGAGGACTACCCCCGAACTCTGCGGGAGCTGGAACAGCGTTTCGCCACGGAACAGGCCTGCCGTGACTATCTGGCGCAGTTGCGGTGGCCACAGGGCTTTGTTTGTCCCGCGTGTGGGGCGGGAGAGTCCTGGCTGACCAGCCGTGGGCTTTGGATGTGTGCAAGCTGCGGGCACCAGACGTCGGTGACGGCGGGGACCATCTTCCAGGACACCCGCACGCCGTTGACGGTCTGGTTCCGGGCGATCTGGTGGGTCGTGAGCCAAAAGAAGGGTGTCAGTGCCCTTGGACTCCAGCAAGTGCTCGGTCTGGGCAGCTATCGAACCGCCTGGACGTGGTTGCACAGGCTGCGCCGCGCGGTGGTCCGGCCCGGCCGCGAGCGGCTGTCGCAAGTGGTGGAGGTGGACGAAACCTTCGTTGGAGGCGTAGAGCCGGGGACTGGACGCCGACGAGTGGGGAACAAAGCATTGGTCGCCATTGCCGCCGAGGTACGCGGCCGGGCCGTCGGCCGTATTCGCATGCGCCGGGTGCCGGACTCCTCCGGAGAGAGTTTGCTGCCCTTCGTAGAGGAAGCCGTGGAGCCCGGTACAGTTGTAATCACTGACGGGCTGCAAAGCTATCGCGCCCTTCCCAGCCTTGGCTACGTGCACGATCGCCGGGTTCTTCTCGGCAGCGGAGAAACGGCAGCTGCGGTGCTGCCTCGTGTTCACCGGGTGGCCTCGCTCCTGAAGCGCTGGCTACTGGGTACTCATCAAGGCGCTGTCAGCCGTGAGCATCTCGACTACTACCTGGATGAGTACACCTTCCGGTTCAACCGTCGGACTTCGCGTCACCGCGGCAAACTGTTCTACCGGCTCCTCGAGCAAGCGGTAGCCGTGGACCCGGCACCCTATGCCGCGATGGTCAAGGGCGTGCGCGGCCGGAAAAGGAAGCGACCACCACTACCGGTAGTAGGTACTTGAGTGAAGGGAATACCCCCTTGGATGCAACCGAGCGGAGACCGCTCGAAAACTACACCTCCATGTAAACAGTCTCCGTTATCGTCTGGAACGTATCAGCACAATACTCCATTCTGACCTGGATGATACAGATTCCTGCTTCCTCCTGCACCTTGCCATCAGGCTATGGGAACATGTCACCCGGCCAGTCCCTAGATGAACACGATGCGACACCTGGTCAGCAGTTGCCCTACATGGAAATTCGGTCAAGCCCCGAAAGCCCCAGTACGTGGTAGTGGTGCCATATTATGCACGGGAATTGGCAACCAGGGGGATTTGGGCAACCCATGTCTGTCCTCAGGCGGAGAAGTGGGATGTGTGAAAGAGTATGTAATCGAGATTCCCCACGCAATAGAAGAGATGTCCAGTAAGATGTCCAGCCCCGAGCGGCTGCGGGAGACAGCTTCCAAGGTGTCAAATGCAAACACGAGATCGATCCGGTTGCGTTTTTCTGGGTGCTGCGTTTTGTGACTGGAGTGGAAAGGACCTTGGCTTCTTTGCACCAGGCCTATAAAACGGCGCCTGTGAAGTCCATCGCGCCTTCGGTCTTTACGACCGTTTTTGCCGCAGCTGGTGGCCTTCTTAAAGGAGTGCCTGACCCATGACATGGCCGAGTTGGCCAAGAGCAGGAGCCTGGCCCTGTCCAGTAAGCTGCAGGGGTTTAAAGACCCGGTGATAGCTGGTGGGACACTGATCAGGCTTCATAAGAACCTTGCGCCCCGTTTCCTGGTGCCACGAGTGAGGCCCAGAGGTAAAGACCATGCGAACAGGGCCATGGGTCAAGGATATAACCCCCTATTTGACCTGGGCTACTTCAAGTACCAGCTGTTCAGCCGTATCACGCGTAATGGGGGCCACTTTGTGAGTTCTTGAAGAAGACCGCCAACCCACCGTTATCTCTGTACTCCAAAGATATCGCGGGCGTGCCGTTGACCTGGGCCGGTAAGAGCCTCAAGGAGATACTGCCTCAGTTGAAGCGACAGGTCGACCTCGCTGGTGGAAATCTCCTTCAAACGCTGTTCCTGCAACGAGATTGCCTCTTTGGCCACTGAGACCTATCGCCTTGTGGGGGTATTGATCAAGGAAACCGGAGAATACCACCTGTACTTCACAAGTTTCCCCGGACGAGTTGGGCGCGGAGGATGTGGCCCTCTGGAGCGATGGAGCACCGAACTGGGCATTCAAGGAACTAAAACGCGTCTACAAACTGGACGTTATCCATAGCGGGAAAAGAGAGATGGTAGAGGCCCTGGTACTGGTGGCCATGCTTGCCCTGGTGGTAAGCCTCCGGCATACTAAACTTCTTAAGGCAAGTCGCTCCCGATAAAGCCTCTTGCCTCACAAACGGCGGTGGGCGGAGATGTTCCACTTCAGCGCAGGCCGGCTGCTAGAAAATACCCTCAAACCAGGCATCACAGAAGACCATTCTTCCTCGTGCTGTTCTGCCTATTTGATTCCAGACCCCCATATTAACCGCAAACGATCGACCCCCTGCGCCAACACCTTCCGCCGGTGCTTCTAGCACCAAACCACGAGGTGCTTGCACGAATTCGACGTAGCTGTTACTCTTTTCTGCTGCTCCTTACCCATATCATGCAACACGAGGTGGTGCAAGGGAACCCAATGGGACGGCATAACCCCAGCGCTAAAGCGCGAGGCTTATGCCGCCGCAGTTTCGGGTCGGAGAACCCTGAAGCACGAAACGACCTGCCAGGTTTTCCAGCGTTTCAGAGGCTTCAGCCAACTAATCGTCATCGAGACATGATCTGAACCCTGTCTACCCGCTCATAGCAAACTTTAGGCCCACCAGCACCCGGCTCTCAAACCGCTGCCCCAGAGTCACATCTATCGGGCCGGGTGATGTCTCTATGGTACGCTTTCCCTCCTCGAGGCTGGCAGCCACATCCTGAGCCAAGCCTAAGGGCTGGCCGTTGAGGAAGATCTCCAGCGCCCACTCTCGTCCTACCTGTTCCACGGTAATCTCTCGCTCCGCTGACCAGACCAGCGTTGTGCCACCCTCCACGTTGGTCCGGGTTATACGTACACCATCAACCCAGACCTCGAGCCAGCATCGATCGGTTGTCCTCACGGATAGCTCAAACCCGCCTTCAACTGGCCCCATTACCTGCGCGCCTTCCCCTTCCTCCTCTTCCTCGGGTTCCTCTAGAGACCTTCCACGGTCAGGAGCCCGATAGGGAGCCACAGCAAAGGGGTCGGGCCGGCCCTGAGGCGCATTGGCCGGAACCCCCAGGTTCACGGCGAGCCGCTGGTTGAGCAGAACGGTGATCTCCTGCAGGTCATTTGCTGATGCTGGAGGTTCTACGGTCTTCTGAGGAAGGATGGCTTCAAGAGGTGGAGCGGCAAAGGGTTTCAGGAACCACAAGGCACCCGCTGCCGAAGTCGCCAGGAGCAGGAACACCAGCCATCCCACCAAGCGGCCGGGCCCACTCTTCTCCTCGCCCCTACTCATTCGTCAACCCCCTCAGGAAACACGAATGCTCTCATACTGATCCCCACAGTCAGGTTGGCTAAGTCATCCGAGGCCAGAGACAGGTGGTCTATTGTAAGCAACCGGCCCCAGGACTGCAGGTCTGCTATTACCTGGTGCACCGCGCTGTAGGAGCCCGAGATGCTGGCATTCACCAGCATCTCGAAGTAGGGCGGTGTCTCCGTCATCTTGGGATCTGGAACGGTTACCGGCGGCATGGCGCTGAATTGGGCCAGCTCCGCCCCGTGGGTGCGGCAGAAGCCGTTAATCTGTGCCAGCACTTCTCCGGTCTCCGCATCAAGAGCCACCGCCTTGCGCAGGTTGGGAGCCACGGCCGCCAGGGCGTCCCGTCGTGCCCGGAGGCCCGGTAGCGCAGCCACGGTGGCCTCGCCCTGCGCCAGCCTCGCCTCCGCATCCTCCAGCTCAGCCACGGCTTCTACTACCGCATTACGCTGCGGCACCATAACGAAGAAGTACAGAAGTCCGCCGAGGAGGCACGGGACCAGGACGGCGATCATGAAGCGTTCTCGGACTGTCAGGCGCGAAAGGCTCATCGCACTACCTCCTTCTGCTCGGAGGGAACGCCGAGCAGTCTCAGCGCGATGCGGAAACTCACCAGTGCTTCTTCCTGGCTGGCAGAAAGGAGATCGGCGTCCACGAACAGCGAAGACCGTTCCATCTCTACGACCACCTGCGCCGCATCCTCGTAGGTGAAGGCCGCGCCGTCCATGAGTATGCTCCCGTCAGCACTGGCCGTCAGGCTGGATACCCAGGCGTTTTGCGGAATCTGGGTAGCCACCTCGCTCAAGACATCGTGCCAGGGTATCTGGGCGAGAAAAAGACTCTGGAATACCTCCATCTCGCGCGTTATCGTCTGTATCTCCCGTTCCAGGGCCTTGGCCTCAGCCTCGTGCTGGCTCATGCTGGCAATGGTAGCCTCGGTTGCCTTGAGCTGCGCTCTCACTTCTTGGGTCTTCGTGTACATCAGGTAGGCCTGGGCACCCATGTAGAGTACCCCGGCTACCAGTGCGGTGACCACAGCGAACTGGAGCGTGCTCAGGTGCTTCTTTGCCCGTCGTTCCCGGGGGGTAAGATCTATGTAGATCATGCCTGCTTCAACCCCCTCATGGCCAGGCCTACAGCCACAGCAAGCCGCGGAGCCAGGACATCCAACGCCTCATTGGCGATGTTTGCCTCATCCACTCTGATCTCCGAAAGGGGATTAGCTCTCTGGATGTCCCCCACTACGTTCATCTCTATGAAGTCCTGCACACCAACGATGGCAGCCCCCCCGCCTGTAAGGTAGACGCCATCAATGTCCCGCCGGAGCTGGCTGCGGAAGTAGTTCAGGGATCGGTTTATCTCCACGCATATCTCAGACAGGATAGGCTCAATGGCTTCGGCCACAACTTCCTTCCGGTGCATAGCCTCGGACATCACCTGCTGGAATTCGGCGGTACCTGTGCCCAGCGCCCTGTCGATCCGGTCCATCAGGTGGAAGCCAGCCATGTTGATGGACCGGTGGATCCTGAGGTACGGGCCCTCGAAGAGGCTGATTGCGGTGTGGGAGTGACCGATGTCCAGGAGGCAGAAGGCCTCATCACTCGCACCAGCGATGACCCTGCCCGCCGCTAGGGCCTCCATGTCAACTCCCAGCGACGTGAGCCTGGACTGGGACAGGGAGTCCAGAACCGTGACGATCGGGGACTTCCGCGCGGCCACCACCAGGGTCTCCAGCTTCGTCCCGTCAGCCTCAACCTCCTTGATCACCCTGTGCTGCGTAACATAGTCGTTGGCACCAAAGGGGACGAACTTCTCCATTTCCCAGTGCACAGCCTGCTCAATCTCGGATGAGGGTATCTTGGGAAGGTAGAGTATCCTAACGACGCAGTCCTCATTGGAGGCTGCCACCATCACCTCCTTCTTGGAAAAGCTCCCTAGCTGTAACAGGCGGCTAATAGCCCGGGACATCTCGTTGATCTTGAGCGGCCCCTCGCCGAAGATGGGGGCCCTAACGGTGGCCACGGCCCCCAGGGAGATGTTGCCTCCCGCCTCCATGAGCTGGACCGCCTTGAAGGTGTGTGCCCCCAAGTCTAGCCCGATGGGTCCAGACTTCCAGTTATGACCGTTCATCTCTTCACCCCTGTCTCAGCTGGCCGGTGTGCCGGCCCTAAGAACGCGGTTGCCTGCCGAGAGCCCTGCCTGGTACTTTAGAGGGTGTTTATCATGTTCACCAGGGGCAGGAATATGGCGGCCACGATGAAGCCGATGCCGACGCCTAAGACGATGATGATAGCGGGTTCAATAAGGGAGGTCATGCCTCTTACTGTGGCCTCAACCTCAATTTCGTACATGTCCCCCAGCCTGTTGAGCATGTCCTCCACCGCCCCGGTCTCCTCGCCAATGGTCACCATCTGCCCAAGGAGAGCCGGGAACACGTCGTGCCGGGAGAGGGCAGGGCCAAGCCCCTCTCCCCTCTGCACCGCCTCAGCCACCTCGGCCAGGGCCTCCTGGCACCGGGAGTTCCGGACCACCTCTGCGGTGATCCGGAGGGAGCTCATCAGCGGGACGCCGGCGGACAGGAGCATAGCCAGGGTTCTGCTCATCCTGGCCACCAGAACCTGGCGGATCAGGATGCCTAACAGCGGAAGGCGCAGGAACAGCCTATCCAGGTAGCGCCTGGCCCTGGGATCCTTGAGTATGAGGCGAGCCAGCACTCCCATAAGAAGGAGGACCGCGAAGATCAAGGGCCCCCACACCCTGAAGCCCTGGACTCCCTTGACCAGGATTCTTGTGAGAAACGGCAGCTCCATGCCGGAGGATACGAACATGTCCACGAAGGTGGGGAGAATGAATATGCTCATGACTACTACAAGGATGATGGCGACCACTATCACGGTGGCCGGGTAGTACAGGGCAGACCTTACCTTGTTTGTCAGTTCGAGGTCACTCTCCAGGGACTTGGCCAGCTGGTCCAGGACACTGTCCAGGGAGCCTCCGGCTTCGCCCGAGAGAACAGAGTTGATGTATAGAGCCGAAAAGACCCTTGGGTGCTTGGACAAAGCCTCTGAGAAGGAAGAGCCCCGGCTCACACCCAGCCGCACGTCCTCCAGGACCTGCTTCAGGGCCATGTTGCCGGTCTGCTTCGAGAGGCTGTCCAGGGCTACGGCCAGGGTAAGGCCGGCTGATAGCACCGCGCTGAGCTGGCGCGTCAGGACCGCCAGATCCTTTAGCCGAACACCGCCCAGCTTGGTCCCCTTCAGGCGGGACAGGGACTCAGATGCCCCCATCCTCTTGGCGGTCAGCGCTGTGACGGTGTAACCCATCGTCCGGAGCTGCTGTACAGCCTCCTTCTCGGTGCTGGCCTGGATGGAGCCTGTAGAAGGCCTCCCTTGCTTATCTCGCACCCGGTACGCGAACTCGGTCACGGCTATCCCCCTATGACGCCAAGAGCTTCGCCAGTTCGTCGGGATTGAAGGCGTGACTCATGGCCTCCTCGTACGTGATGATGCCATGGAGGCACAAGTCCTTAAGGGCCTGATCCATGGTCTGCATGCCGTATCGAGTGCTTGTCTGTATCACATTGGGGATCATGTGGGTCTTACCCTCCCTGATCAGGTTCCTCACTGCTGGGGTGGCAATCATGATTTCCAGGGCAGCGACCCTGCCATTGCCGCCCCGTCTCACCAGGAGCTGCTGGGAGATGACAGCCTCCAGGGTGACGGAGAGCATGGTGCGGATCTGCTGCTGCTGGTAAGAGGGGAACTGGTCGATGACCCTGTCAACAGTGGATGCGGCGTCCCTCGTGTGCATGGAAGCCATGACCAGATGCCCAGTCTCTGCCGCGGTCAGCGCAGTGGTGGTGGTCTCCAGGTCTCGCATTTCACCCACCATTATAACGTCAGGGTCTTCGCGCAGGGCGCTTCTGAGCCCTGAAGCGAAGGTCTTGACGTCTGTGCCCAGCTCTCGCTGGTTGACGATGCTTCTTTCATGGGGGTGAAGGTACTCGATGGGGTCTTCGACAGTGACAATGTGGATGCACTTGCTCCTGTTGACTTCCTTCACCATGGATGCCAGGGTTGTGGTCTTGCCCACACCCGTGGGGCCCGTCACAAGCACAAGGCCCCTAGGCCTCAGGGCCAAGCCCTTTAGGGTGCTGGGGAGCCCCAACTGCTCGATGGTGGGCACATCCTTGGGAATCGTCCTGAAGGCGATGGCGTGGCATCCGCGCTGGTGATAGGCATTGATCCTGAACCGGGAGACACCGGGTATGGTATGAGGGAAGTCCAGGTCCCTTTCCTCGTCCAGCCTGTCCATCTGCTCCTGGGTGAGGAGGCTCCTCAGGAACCCAAGGGTGTCCTCGGGCTTCAGCACAGGCAGGGCCGTGAGGAACCGAAGCTGCCCATCGATCCTCAGGGCAGGCGGGCAACCCACGGTAAGGTGCAGGTCGGACGCTCCCTCTTTGATGGTCATCCGCATCAGGTCTTCAACGCTCAGGCTATCCATCCTCCTCACCTCCGTCAGAGTCTCGCGACCCTCAGTACCTCATCGATGGTGGTCAGGGACTCCATGGCCTTCATCACACCGGATTCCAGGAGCGTGGCCATCCCCTGTGAACGAGCTATGGCCTCTATTTCAGAAGAGGACTTCCTCTGCAACACTGCTGTATGAACCTCAGCGGATACGGTCAGGACCTCGGTTATGGCAAGTCTCCCCTTGTAGCCCGTGTTGGAACACCTGATACAGCCCTTGGCCTTGACAAACCTGCCATCCTTGATGTTGGCCATGGAGGCTGAGTTGTTAAGGATAGCCTCCACGAACTGCTCGGCTAATGCCTGCGGCTCAGCGCAGTGGGAACACACCTTCCTCACCAATCGCTGAGCCATCACTCCGATGACCGACGATGCCACAAGGAAGGGCTCAATACCCATCTCCACAAGTCGGGTGAGGGCCCCGGAGGCGTCATTGGTGTGGAGGGTACTCAAGACCAGGTGGCCCGTAAGGGCAGACTGCACGGCGATCTCAGCGGTCTCGCCGTCCCTGATCTCCCCCACTAGAATGATATCGGGATCCAGGCGTAATATGGAACGGAGCCCGGCGGCAAAGACCAGTCCCGCCTTCCTGTTCACTGAGATCTGGTTAATCCCCTTCAGGTGGTACTCCACCGGGTCCTCCATGGTGATTATGTGCTTCTCCGTGTCCGTTATGTCGACGAGTGCTGCGTACAGCGTGGTGGTCTTGCCACTTCCCGTTGGACCCGTGACCAGGACCATGCCATAGGGCTGGTGGGTCATGCCCCTGAAACGCTCCAGGTCCTTTTGATCCATCCCCAGGGAAGTTATCCTGAGGAGGGCAGCACTCTTGTCCAGGATCCGTATGGTGGCCTTCTCCCCGTGGACCGTTGGCATGGTAGCAACCCGGAGGTCCACATCGCGCCCCTCTACCAGCATTGTGCAGCGGCCATCCTGGGGGAGGCGCCGCTCCCCGATGTCCATGCCTGCCATGACCTTAATGCGGGAGATGACGGAGCCCACTACACGCTTGGGCAGTCTCATGAAGTCAGAGAGCACCCCGTCTACTCGAAACCTTACCCGGACCTCGGTCTCCTGGGGGTCGATATGGACGTCGCTGGCCTGCTGCCTCACCGCCTGCGTGATGATGGTATTCACCAGCCTCACGATGGGGGCCTCGGCCTCCACCGGTCTTGACACCGGTCCTATCGTCTCTGCTATCTTCTCAGTGCTAACCTCCCGGAGAGTCTTCTCCACGACCTCTTCCAGGCGGTAGGTCTGGTTGACTATTTCGAGAACCTGGCTCTCGAGGGCCATCAAGGGTTCTATCTCCAGGTTTGTTGCCATCCTGAGGTCGTCGATGGCTACTACGTTCAAGGGATCCGCCATTGCCACCCTTAACCTCGAGCCCGCCCTCTCCACGGCAATTGCGCGGTAGCGGCGGGCCATCTCCTCGGGAATGAGCGTGGCCACATCGTCGTCGCACTGTACCTCCATGAGGTCTATGTAGTGCAGCCCCATCTGCTGGGCGACGGCCTTAGCCACAGTCACGTCATTGGCGAGGCCACTGTCAACAAAGGCCTCGCCAACCTGCTTGCCCGTGGTGGAGAAGTACCTCGGGGCGTGATTTGGACCATTTTCGTCGATGACTCCGCCGTTCACATAGATCTGTCCCACAGCGACCTTTTTCACGGCATGGATTCCACCTTGGCAATTAGTGTTACACCCTGAACCAGCTGCCCCTCGTTGGATACACAAAACAGGCCCAGCTGGTCAATTCTACACTCTACTGGAGAAAAACCGAGCCTCTATCAGTTACAATCGTCGAGGCATCTCTTCCTGTTAACGGGTCTTGGTGATGCCAAGGCGTCTCTTTGCGAAAACCCCGCCCAGGAATGCCATCTATTGGCTAGAGACGTCCATTTTCTTGCTTCTTCACCGCAAAAAAACGCCTGCCCAGAATCGATCCCTTGGCCAGTTCCGGAAGGAGAATTCGTTAACAGGAGCACTACTAGGGGGACTCAGAATCCTCGATAAATAGGGTATAGAGTGTCTTCAGGGAGGGACCCGCCCTGGTGCTAAGGCTCAAGCGCCTAACCAAGGGAAAGACTGGGTTCACGCTTCTTGAGGTGGTGCTGGCCCTCGTCATCTTCGGCCTGGTCTTGTTGCCCCTGGCCCTCACTTTTGCCCTTGGTGTCAATGTGGCGGCAGGCGCCAGCCTGATGAACCAGGCCACCGCTGTGGCCGAAGGCAGCATGGAGAACCTCAGGTCGCAAGGTTTCACGGCCTTGACAGACCCTGCTCTCTACAAGAACGAGTGGGCTGATGGACCCTTCAACGTTCAGGTTCAAACCGCCTACCACAAAGGGCCCAACCGGTTGCTGGTAGTAACCGTGGAAGTCACCTGGGAGAACAGGGGGAAACCACAATCGCTAGTACTGGAAAGTTTCATTGGACCAGAATAGCCAAGGGACGTTCTGGGCTAAGCCTCGTTGAGGTCGTGGTGGCGATTACGCTGACCTCCACGATAGTGCTCTTGATAGCCATAGTCTACACGGGGATCACAAACACGTGGTTTGCCATTGAGGACCGGCTGGACCTGAACCAGGACACTCGCCGGACCATGAACCACATAGTGCAGGAGGTCCGCATGGCCAAGTCAGTCACGGTTCCCGCCGCAGGCAAGGTGGACCTGGTGAGCTTTGAGAACGAACCCATCAGCTACGAGCTGAACCGCGGAGAGATCTTCAGGAATAACAAGTCCCTGGCCTCCGCAGTGACTGGTTTCGAGGTTGAGTTAGAGGCCAAAGATGTCCTGAGAGTTAAGATCCAGGCCGAACAGGGAGACCAGTCATACGTGTTAGAACAGCGGATCAAGCTGAGAAACAAAGGGAGTCAGGGGTGACCGGTGTTGAACAGGCTGGCTAGTCAAAGGGGGTCTGTCCTCCTGGGCGTTCTGGCCATGGCCTTGGCCCTGGCCCTCCTGTGCACAACCCTCGTTGCGGCGATGGGCGGGGAAAGCAGGTCTTCCTCCCGCCAGGTGTCTTCCGCTCAGGCCTTGGCCCTGGCTGACGCAGGGGTCGAATACGTCTACGCCCGCCTTGTGGGTGAAAACATCAAGATAGACAAGGTTAAGAACGTTTTCAGCGAGCCGGTGATCCTGCACGACGACTGGACAAAGGGGCGGACCGAGGTCGTGGTGGATAGCCCTGCCCCCGGAACGAATGTGGTGGTGATGACGTCCCAGGGCATCATCGAAGCACCCGAGTACAGACGGACTGTTAAGGCAAGCTTTTTCTACGCACCGGCATTGTCATTCTCCAGGACCGCGGTTTCCTACGATAACGACGGCAGGATCGAATTGGATGGAGGTGTGGTACTTTCCGGGGGACTTCATGCCAACGGTGATATCAACACTTCGGGAAACTCGCAGGCACTGGATGTTACCGGCACCATTACGGCATCGGGTTCCATATCTCCCCTTCTGGGCGGGCACTACTCACATCCCTGGGATGCTCCCACCCAGGCTGACATCGAAGCCCTCAAGGAAAAGGCCATTGCCGATGGAAGGTACTACCCTACTGGCCTGACGGTGAAGCCACCTGGCAATGACCCCAGGGTGTATGAGGGGCTGATCTTTGTTGATGGAAACCTCAAATTCCAGGGCGGCCTAAACGTCTCGGGCTATGCTATATGGGTGGTCACAGGAACCATTGAATTTAGGAACAGTGGGTACGTGCATGGCTTCTTCTACTCCACCTACAGACACCCCAGCAATCGTAGCATAACCGTGACCGGCAACACGCAGATAACCGGGGCGCTCTTGTCCAATGGGAGTATCAAGCTGAGCGGCGCCATAGGAGCGGGAAGCCCGAAAGAGGCGGATGAGAATCTGCTTCCGCGGAGGTGGACTAGACATACCTGGGAGGAGATCGGGTAGAACTCGTGACATCGTCCCCTCATTGAAAGGAGGGGGATCTGGGTTCGGGGACCATAGGCCTTCGCCAGACCACAGGACCTGTCACCGCAGCACTACTCCGCAGGCTGTGCCCCGGGGAGATACCTTGTGGGGTTAAGGTTATCGCAAGGCTCAGGTGCTCTACGGTAGGAGAAACGACGGAGTCTTACAGCCACGTTACAGAGAGGGAATATGGGTGTTCCCTCATGCAGTCTGAGTCAGCTTCGGAGTCTGATGCCCCGTTCTTCCTTTACTTTCCCGAGAGCCATGGCCAGCATGACGCATAAGGCCAAGCCGCATCTAACTTCATCTTTCCAAGGCCCCGTATGAAGTGCCGCTGGACGCCGGAACTCACGTCAAGACGACTGTTGGCCCTCTCTACAGCGCGGTTCTCCTTGAGGGGCAGGCAGTTCCTACCGTATAATTGGCAAGAGAAAGGAGTGATTAGTTTTGCCTAAGGGAAGCAGGACTGAGAAGAACCTGCTCGCCGCTTTTGCCGGGGAGTCACAGGCCCGGAACAGGTATACCTACTATGCGAGCCAGGCCAAGAGAGATGGGTTCGTACAAATCTCCAATGTATTTGAAGAGACGGCCGCCCAGGAAAAGGAGCATGCCAAGAAGCTCTTCAAGTACCTGGAAGGTGGTGAGGTGGAGATCCGCACATCCTTCCCCGCCGGAGTCATCGGCACCACAGCAGAAAACCTGAGGGAATCCGCAAGGGGAGAGAACTACGAGTGGAACGAGATGTACCCCGGCTTTGCCAAGGTTGCCCGGGAAGAGGGCTTTAGCGAGATCGCCAACACCTTCGAAGCCATTGCGGTGGCAGAGACACAGCACGAGAGGCGTTTTTTGGGACTGCTTGAGAATGTAGAAAACGGCAGGGTATTTCGGAAGCCCACCCCAGTTACCTGGCGTTGCTTGAACTGTGGGTACGTGACACAAGGCAAGGAGGCACCTGAGGTATGCCCCTCGTGTGACCATCCTCGCGCCCACTTTGAGATGCTCTGCGAGAATTGGTGATACCCAGCACGAACGAGGAGAGAGCCTGAAAACGGCATTCTCTCTTTGTTCGTTCCCAGGTCAATTCCGGGAAAGGGACATTTTTGGAGGAGCATCCTGTGGTTCACACGAGCGGGGATTATCGACGGTGACCAGTTGTTTTTGGATGCCAGCCTGATAAGAGCCAATGCTGCCATGTCATCTCTTTGTAGCCGGTCTTCTTGGCAGCAACTGGACTACAGTCGCGATGAGTATGTGAACCGGATATGGGCTGATAACGAACCCGATAACGAAGAGCCGCTTCAAAGGGACTGGTACCCATGGTGATCCTGCAAAACCCAAGCGGTACCCCTGAGGAAAAGCCATCTAAGAAACAACGGTCGAACGAAAATGGGTATGTAAGACTCACCGGGGGGCGGCCCGTAGCGCCGCCCCCTCCACCAAAACGTGACATCCTGCAAGTCACCTACCCTCCAATTGACCTAAGATCCTTGGCCAACAACATCGAATAGGTTTGCACGTTCACCCCACCCCATCTTCACTGCAAAATCAGCGGACATTTGTGCAAGACAACATCGCACCGGGAGTGGTCTACGCCTTGGTCCCAGTCCGTTCCCCCTCTTTCGAGGGGTGCCTCACTCTACCTACCCTACCTCTCTCCTTCTACTGAAGCGAGAACCTCTTGTTCTTGGCTATGCCGCTTCAACCGGGGCAAAGCGGCGGCAGGACTTTAACCTGCTGGTCTACCGAACTGCGAGACACACGGAAGAACGAGGCGGCCCCGGATGGAGCCACCCCGTTACTGTAAAAAAGATCAAGGACTGGGATCTACATCAGTAACTCCCGCCTCTGTTGCCCAGTATGTCTTTGGGGTACTACCTTGGCCGTCGACCCGAATTTCGAACCCATTAGCTGTTGCGCTGTTCACGGTAATTGAGACCGGGGTTGTGCCCAGGCTAGGTTCAATATTCGCAAGGTCTGTCTTGTCTAAATTCAGATAGCTTAATTTATTCTGAGCGTAGTACACCTGGGCCGCCAGCACGCAGTTCCTCGCCACCGTCAACGCTTCAGAGTCATAGGCCGCCTGCCTCGCCCCTACCCACTGCACGATCAGTATTGCCGCCAAAACGGCGATAATCGCAATGACAATCATCAGCTCGATAAGGGTGAAACCCTTCTTCTTCCTCCGGAATATCTTCACTGCTCGTTCCTCCTTATTCAAGGTCTAACCCAGTAACAACCAGGAACCTATGCCACCCCCAGCCGTTTAACTATTCTCTCCCAGGTTCTCCACTTTTTTGCTTAGGAGTAACCTAAGTAGATTTTATACTAGCCGCCAAGACTGCTTACCGGTGCCGTCTCCGATACACCCATCTCCGTTACACGATAGGGTTTCCCACTCACCCCCTTCGCGGCGACTATCACGCGAGACTCCTCCCTCCTAGGTTCCGCTCCCCGGGACACTGTACTGCGCCGTCCCTATTAAGACTCAGCCCAATCTTGACCAGCTCATCAAGGAGGCTCGCCCCAGAACGGGAAAACGCCACAGGTCTTTCCCGGCGTAGAATGATATGGACAGCCAGCGATGCATCCCTTGCCGTCGTGAGTGCCTCTGAGTTATGTCGCCTGGCGGGCTCCTACCCGCTGGATCACCCAAACTGGCTGCCATTTTATAGACAAATCAATTAGTTCAAGAAGAGCGACCCCTTCCTATTCCTGTCTACCAGCCTGCACCGTCCACCTTAGGACACACACAGATACTCGGGCCTCTTAGCTGGAATCATCGCGATTACCAAGCCAAGGCTGAAGACCCTAATCAACATAATACGGGAAGCGCCAGGACCTATCGCACCCAGCGTTTCCCCCATTCCAGGGACTAAGCCTTTCCATTGGTCCTCGTTTCACCAAATTGAGTCAATCCCATAATCCCATGCAGTTTTCCGTAAAGGATCCGTAGATGTGCTGAATGCCTGGAAAAGAGGTAGGTCTGGGCTACCATCGACGGTGACCAAACCACCGTAGGGCGATAACGCAGCGAGAGACCTTTCAGGATGAAGCACTCAGGCAAGGAAAAGAGGCAGGGGATCTGACGGGCGAATTAATGCGGGTAGGAGCGCAAAAGTTAGTCCTGGAACTCTTGGAGTCGGAGGTAACGGAATGCCTGGGGCGCCATAGGACGAGCGCGAAGGAAAACCGGCTTCGCTACGCGAACGGAAGGATAGGTACCCGAACCTGAGCGCGTGCATCTCAGCTATGCCTTCTATGCCTTCCATTTCTCCATGTGGTCTCTATCGTAGACCCTGGAGGGCATGACAAGACCCTCACAGCTGGGTTCGTTTCGGGAGGCCGGACTCAGTTAGTCGCATTTGGCGTCAGACTTCTTCTTGAGGACGGGCTCCCAGGACATGGTGCTCTCCCACTCCATGAGCTCGTCATCGGATACCTCGCACTCGAAGACCTCTGGAGCCTCGTCCAGCTTTTTTCGAAAGATCTCCTTCCACGTGGGTATGTACTCAACACCGGCGCCCAGCTGGTCAGGGGCCTTGAGGTGTTCGGCACAGCGGCAGTACAGGTTGTCCTTCTTGGCCATGCCACCGGGTTTGATCTCAGTGCCTGGCAAGGTCCCGTGCACCAGCTGGCCGTGTTCTGGGCAAAACCTCTTTCTGCACTTGGCGCACCTGTAGGTGGTCTCCTCGGTCTCCTTCTCACAGAAATCACACCACTTCTGGCGCATCCGAATGCTCTTGGTTTTCGCCCAGTCACTGCAGTTCGTGCAGGCCAGGTGTTCGGTACATACCTTCCGGTGGCATATAGGGCATTCCACCACAGCCTCTTCACCACACAGGTAACACGCCATCGATTTGCACCTCCCGCAGTGGAAGGCTTATCCGCTCCGGCGCCCCAGGGCACCCTCTATTCTTAGGGAAACATGCTTCTTGTGGTTTAGATAAGTTTCCACTCAGAAGAAAGGAATCCTGCCGTTGGGAGAGGTTTTTTGCTGGAAGGCGGGACATTTTCCCGGGTCTTGGCGCCTGGCGATCTCAGTCTAGGCGAGGAACCTAGATGGGGCGCGGCTTTGCGGGGAAGCCACGCCACTGAGGGCACGGGTTCCCCGCCTCAGAATCCCTTCGCGGTCTTCACAATTCCCGGCGGTCTAGACCCGGACCTTCAGGTACATGCGGCCAGCTATGGAGGTCATGGCCTTGTACAGCACTCCGCCGGTAATCACTGATACAACCACAATGGCTGCGTGTATCCCCATCCCGGGCCAGTCGTTCCTGAGCCCCCAGTAGGCCGCCAGGCCAGGCGGCACCAGTATCGCCACACTGGCCACCATGCCCAGGAGAACGTTGATGTTCTGCTTAATGGCACGCTGGGGATTGTCCCAGTCCATGTAGGGCCTGAGAAGGTCCAGGAGGAGACTCACCACCAGGGTAGGAAAGGAGGCCACCGTGCCCACCACGGATATGATGATGATGTCCGCCAGCGTCCACGGGAATACCAGGGCGGTAAGCACGACCAGGGCAATCGTCAGGGAGGATATGAGGCAGCCCGAGAGGAGCTTTCCCTGGAGTTGCATCACAGGGTCAAGGGGCACAACCTTGGATATCCAAAAGGTACGGCCCTCGCGGGATACCGAGCTGGACAGCGCTGGAGTGAAGATGGACATGAAGGCCACGAACCCCGCTGCAGCCACGACCACCGTGGGCCGGACTTCGGGGTTGGCAAGCAAGGGCAGGAGGGTGCCCAGGGAGTCACCGGAGATCAAGGGGAGGATCAGGGCTGCGGGTGCGATGACGAGCACTGCCAGGCTGTTGAAGAGGAAAACCGGGGTCCTGACAAGGATCTTGATCTCCCTGGCGGCAATCGCCCACACGGGGTTGGAGGAGCGGGACAGGCGCCGGTCCACCTGGGTCTGGGACAGCTGGCGGGAGCGCTGGACCTCCTGGCCTCTCACCCAGGACCGGAAGTAGACGCGGTGGGCCACCGCCATCATGACCCACACCCCGAAGACAGCCACGGAGGCTAATCCCAGGAGATTTGACAGGGCAGCGACCCCTCCCCCCCCGACCATCGCCCGGGTGGCCCAGAGGGCCGGTGGGTAGATCACGGATACCCTCCGGGAGAGGCCGTCCGGGTCGCGGAGGACCTCCTGGAGGAAGGACGCCTCTTGTCCCTGGGGTATCCTGGTGAGGAAGTAGTTGAGCCCCAGCGCGAAGGCGACCAGCAGTATCATGCCTGCAAGCCTCAGGGCGTCCCGCTTCCGGGCGGCGCCGGTGGCTGTCATGATGAAGAGCACAGCTACGGCGGCAACGGTAAGGGGCACCACCGGCAAGAGCGCGTACACGGCAACCCCTGCCAGCCAGAAACCAGGGCCCACCTGACTCCTGGTGCCGTACACCCAGAGGGCCGGCACGATGAAGGGCACCATGGTCAGGTACTCGCTGGCCAGCACCGGGACGAACTTGGCGCCCAGCACCACTTGGGGCTTGACAGGCAGGGACATCAGGAAGGGAAGGTCATCCGAGAAAAAGAAGGTCGACGCCACGAACACGATGCCCAGGAAGAACACCAGGACGGTGGAAAACACCACTGCCATAGTAAGCACCACCTGCTGCTGGCCAAGGACAACGGCGACATCAAAGGTTGCGTTCAGCACCACGATATACAAGCTAAATATGGGCAAGATGCCCAGGACTATGAGGGCGATGATCCCCAGGGATGACCAGATCTTCCGGTCTCTCTTTACCCAGTAGTACCTGAGGGCCGAAAGCCCAAACCCCATTTTCATCTGAAGCTTGGCCAGGGTCCAGAATGTGCTGTCCATCATTCCTCAGTCATCTCCAGGAATATCTTTTCAAGGGACTCCTTGTTCTGGGCCTGCTGCCTGAGCTCATCCAGCGTGCCGCAGGCTATCAGGCGGCCCTGGTGTATGATGCCCACACGGTCACACAGGCGCTCAGCCACCTCCAAGATGTGGGTGGAAAAGAAGACAGTGCCACCCCGGGAGGCCTGGTCGTGCATGAGATCCTTGAGCCTGGCGGAGGACCGGGGATCAAGCCCCACCATGGGCTCATCCATGACGAACACTGCAGGGTCGTGGAGGAGGGCGGCCGTTAGCACTATCTTCTGGCGCATCCCATGGGAGTAGCTCTGGATGAGATCGTTCACGGCCCCTCCTAGTCCGAACATCTCCAGGAGGTGGGATGCCTTCTCCCTTCGCACACCGGCAGGAACCCCGTACACGTCTGCCATGAAGTTCAGGTACTCGATGCCAGTGAGCTTCTCGTACACCACGGGGTTATCCGGCACGAAGCTAAGGGACCTCTTGACCTCCAGGGGTTCTCTGGAGATATCGTGTCCGTTCACCTCAATGATGCCCTCATCCGGTTCCAGGAGGCCCACCATCATCTTGATGGTGGTGGTCTTGCCGGCGCCGTTGGGTCCTATGAA
Source organism: Bacillota bacterium (assembly GCA_040754315.1). Lineage (NCBI taxonomy): Bacteria > Bacillati > Bacillota > Bacillota bacterium. The sequence continues at coordinate 29,881 of JBFMCS010000051.1, read as the reverse complement.
CCCGAAGATCTCGCCGGACCTCACCTCCAGGTCAAGGGCGTCCACGGCTTTCACGGCTCCCCTGCTATAGCTCTTGGATACTCTGGACAGCCTGATCATGACCCACATCCCTTCCGGGGTTTGTTCAGCCCCCGCTGCGATACTCAGCCAGGAGGCTCACGGTTTCCGCATTACCGTTCACGTACTTCACCAGCCGGTGGGGCGGTTCCACCTCCACCCAGGCAAACTGGTTTGCACCCTCCAGTTCCACCTTCCACGCCTGGAGGGCTCCCACCGGGGTTTCCACGGTCTCCCGGTCCACTACCTCCAAGGCCAGCTCGGTCTTGCTGGCGGTGCGGGTGACTATGATGTTCAGCCGGCCCTCCCAACCAGCCTGAAGCGGGAGAGCCCTTACCAGCATGAGGAACTGTTCATTTTCGAAGTAGGGGGGCGAGGGCAGTTTCACCTGGGCCGACTGTGCGCCACCGGCCTTCCTGGCGTTGATGACCGCCTTCCCCTCCTGGTAGACTGCCTGATAGGAAATCTCCGTATCCTGGGTCTTTGCCAGGAAATCCACCCGGAATGGCACCAGGCTCTCCTTGCCCGCCAGCACCCTTACCTCCTCAATGAAGCCACTCACTTCGGTCACGCTTCTGTACTCCCACGCTCCGTCCTTCTCTTCCAGGGAGAGCCTGATGGTCCCCACTGCCTCGCCCCTCTGGCTCAGCTGGTAGGCACTAATCTCCCCGTCCGTCCAGGGGACGGAGAGGTCCACCTCTGCAGGTTTACCACACCCCAGCAGGGTCAGAGCGGCAAGGAGGAAAACACCTCCTATGAGCCATGAGAGCCTCACCTTATCTCCCTCCCCACGTATCTTGCATAGGCCGTCGTCGCGCCTGCGGTCAAGAAAAGGTAGATGTATACCGTTGCTAGGCTAATGGTGCCTGCCTGGAAGAGCACAGCACTGTAGTTCACCATGGAGTGGATGAGGCCGCCCAGGAATAGGCCTGCCAGGCCCGGTCCCGCCCCTCTGTCCCAGAATGCGTACACAATGGCACCCAGGGCAGCGTGGAGGGGCATCACGGCGAGACGCTCTAGGAGGGCCGGGAGTACCTGGAGCCCGGGAATCCCTGAGGCAAGGACGGGGGAAAGTACCACCCATGCCTCCAGGCCGCCGTAGCCGAGCCCGGTGAGGGCCCCCACCATCCAGCGGGACACGGCCCTCGGGCCAAGGGCTCGGGAGAGACCGGCGGTCCCCAGCTTGACACTCTCCTGGATAAGACCGGACAGCAGGATGGGGGGTATGGACAGGATTAGTGGGTTCGCCGTGGAAAGGGTGGCCATGGCCAGGTAGGACACCTGGACTTGCAGAGGTATCTGGATGTATGCGATGGATGGCACGAAGGTCACGGCCCCGAGGACCGCTGGGACGAAGAGGGCCAGTGCACCTGTCCTGCCTCCCGGTCTCCTACTCCGGTGGGTCCCGAAGAGCAGTCCCAGCGTAAGGGCGGCCATGGTGGCCATGGCAACAAAGCCGCGGACCTCCATCGTCGCCAGGAGGGACAGGGGATCGCCCCAGTTCATGCTGCTTCCTCCCTTCACCCGGGCAGGGCACCTGCACAGGGGTTGATCTGTAGAGCGTTGAACACCAGCCCATGTAAGAGGCGGAGGGCTAGGGCCAGCCCCCCATTATGGTATCACCCGAGCAACCCCGGGGCAACAGGCACCTGGAGTCACGGCACATTGAGGCCTTCCTCGAGTCGAACCCCCTGTGATGCCCGCGGGTCAACGCCGGGATACAGGTCGCTTGTGCACGGCCACGCGACGTAGACTTCAAAGGGGGACGGTCATGATTCCCCTTTTTTTGACGGCCATCGCCCCGGGGAAGTTCCCCCGACCCTCCCTTGCCTACCGGTCTGGGGCATCCAGCAAGTCCCTTGAGTCACCGTGCCCTGGGCAACAACTTCATCCCCCCGGGAAGGGAACAGGGATGAGGGGGTGAATACACTCCAAGTGTCATGATTCAACCAGGGCCCGAGGGGCCCCCAGGACAGCCGGCGAAGGAGGAATCTTCTGTGCCCGCCATCATGGTCGTGGAGGATGTCCGGAAGCACTACCAGCTGGGGGATGTCACCGTAAAGGCGCTGCGCGGTATTGACCTTAGTATTGCCCAGCGAGAGTTCCTGGTAATCACCGGCCCCAGCGGTTCGGGCAAGAGCACGCTCTTGAACATCATGGGCGGCATGGACTTCCCCACGTCAGGCCGGGTCATATACAAAGACCAGGAGATCACCGCATTGACCGATGCCGGGCTCACCGCCTACCGGCGGAGGGAGGTAGGGTTCGTGTTCCAGATCTACAACCTCATGTCCTTCCTCACTGCCCGGGAAAACGTGGAACTGGCCACGGAGATGGTTCATGACCGGGCGCTCCCGGCAGACGAGGCCCTGGCCAGCGTTGGACTGTCAGACCGCGCCAGCCACTTCCCCTCCCAGCTCTCCGGGGGGGAACAGCAGCGCGTCGCCATTGCCAGGGTCATCGCAAAGCGCCCAGGGATACTCCTGTGCGACGAGCCCACTGGGGCGCTGGACTACGAGACGGGCAAGGGCATCCTGGCGCTCCTGAGAAACCTGAACACCCAGTACGGCACCACTGTTGTCTTGATTACCCACAACGTGGCCATCGGCCGCATGGGAGACAGGGTGATTAGGATGCGAAGCGGCAAGGCGGTGGAGATCATTGAGAACCCCCACCCCGCCACAGCTGAAGAGATAGAGTGGTAGGTGGACAGTCTTGAAGACACTGGACCGTCTCCTCATACGCACCGTGGGGGCCACGCGCTCCCAGTTCGCCGCTGCGGCCCTCACGCTCCTGGTGGGCCTGATGATCTTCGTGGCGATGAGGACCACACACTACAACATGGAGACGGCGCTGTCAGAATACTACAGGCAGTATGGGTTCGCGCACCTCTTCGCGGACCTAAACTCGTCGCCTGAGACCATCACCCGGGACGTGGCCTCCCTGCCTGGGGTGAGCCGGGCCGAGGGACGCCTGATCTTCGATACCCGTGCTGAACCCTCACCGGGCGTCCGCGCCACCGTCCGGGTGGTCTCCTACCCCGCCGACCACAGGATAAACACTCTCCACATCATCTCCGGTTCCCTGCCGGACCCCGTGGGAGGCGTGGAACTGGCCCTCTTGAAGCAGTACGCCGACGCCAACAATCTTGCGCCCGGGGACCCCCTTACCCTCTTCATGCATGGGGAACCCGTGAGAGCCACCGTGACAGGCGTGGTGGAGAGTCCCGAGTTCGTGTATGCCATCAAGGACGCAAGGGACATGTTCCCGGACTTTGAGAGGTTCGGGATAGCCTTCATGCCCCTTAAGACAGCCCAGAACCTCCTGGGCATGGAGGGCCGGATCAACAGCCTCGTGGCCACCCTGGATGATGAGGGAAGGGCGGCCGATCTCCGAACGTCCATGGAGGAGGACTGGAGTGACCTTGGCATGCGGGTCACCGAGAGAGACAACCAGCTGAGCCACGCCGTGACCATGGAGGAACTCAACGGCATCGGGCAGTTCTCCACGCTGCTGCCCACCATGTTCCTGGGGATAGGGGTGGTCGTGGTATACCTCATGGTGTCCCGGATGGTGGAGGCAGAGCGCATCCCCATCGGGATCCTGATGGCCCTGGGATACTCCAAAGTGGCAGTCATCGCCCACTACGTGAAGTACTCCATTCTCATCGGGTTCTCAGGCTCCCTTTCCGGCATAATCACCGGCTACCTCCTTGCCCTCCTGATGCTGCCCTTTTTCACCCAGTTCTACCGCATCCCGCTGATGCAGTCGTCCCCCCGGCCTGGGCTCTACCTGGCCGGACTCATAGCATCCTGCCTGGTCTCAGGGTGTGCCGGCCTCCTGGCGGCTCTGAAGACCACCAGTATCTCCCCGACTGAGGCCATGAGGCCTCCGGTGCCCCAGGTGGGGCGAGCCATCTTCCTAGAGGCCTTCACGGCCGTGTGGAGGCGCCTGGCGAGCACCTCCAAGATGATGCTCAGGAGTCTTATGCGAAACCGGAGGCGGCTAGCCTTCGCCGTAGTAGGGATCGGCCTTACCTACGCCTGCATACTGGTGCCCCTTCACTCCACCATCATCTTCACCTCACTTCTGGAGAAGCAATTCGGGGAGCTCGAGGCCTACGACTACTCGGTCAGCCTTACCTCCCCCGCCGGGTACAGCGTGCTTGCGGAGGTGGAATCGGCGGCGGGTGCATCCAGGGTTGAACCCTATGCCGAACAGTACCTGAGGATCAACTACGGGTGGAGGGAGGGGTTCGCGCTGGCCAGGGCAATCCCGGTGGACACGGAGCTCTTCAGGCTGGAGGATGCGGGGGGAAGGAACCTCCCCATACCCACCCGGGGCATACTCATCCCGGAGTACCTCGCCGGCAGGCTTGGCGCGTCTCCCGGGTCTGTGTTGCGCATCACCTCCTTCACCGACCGTGACCGGGAGCACGATGTGCCGGTGACTGGCATCGTCCGGCAGTACCTGGGCTCGACCATCTACATGTCCCTGGAGCAGATGGAGGAGATCCTCGGAGAGAAGGAGATCCTCACAGGCGTAGCAGTGAAGACCCACCAAGACTTCAGGCTCTCCCTGGATGACGTGCCCCGGGTGGAGGCTGTGCACTCCCCCGCGGACCTCATAGAATCCTACCGCAGCATGATGGAGATGGGCATCTACTCCCTCAGCATCATGGTGCTCTTGGGCAGCGTGTTCGGGTTCGCCACACTCTTCAGCACCGCTTCCATCAGCCTCTCGGAGCGTCTCAGGGAGTTCTCCACCCTGAGGGTTCTGGGCTTCTCCAAGGCCGAGGTCTTCTCCATCGTCTTGAAGGAGAACCTCACGGCGCTGGTGGGCGGTATAATCCTGGGTGTGCCCCTGGGCCACCTCTTCTGGATACTCCTGGCACGTTCATTCAGCACGGAGATCTACTACCTTCCCCAGGATGCACTCTTCTGGCCCCATGTCTGGACCCTGGGCATAACCCTGGGGTTCTTCGCCAGCGTTATGGTGGCCATGTGGCTAAAGGTGAGGAAGGTTCGCTTCCTGGACGCGCTGAAGATCAGGCTCACATAAGGGGTGAGAAGGCCGTGAGAAAGAGACTCTACATCGTTGTGCTGGTCCTTGTGGTGGGGGCTGTGCTCTTCCAACTCTCCAGGCCCAAGGCCCTGGAGGTGGAGGTAGCCATGGCTGAGACCGGGCCGGTGGTCAAGTCCATCTCCGAGACAGGCTACCTGGCTCCAGTCCGCGAGCAAACCCTCTTTGCCGAGACGCAGTTCCTGGTGAAGCAGGTAGCAGTGGAAGAGGGCGACCGGCTGCCCGAAGGCAGCCTCATCCTCGTGGGTGATACCGAAGACCTCAGGCTCGAGCTGGCCATGGCCGACGCGCGGTTCCATGCCGCCAGGGCCAGGTTTCTCACGGCATCTGAGTTCGACGTGCCGCTCGAGATAAGGAGCGCCGAGGCGGAGCTGGAGGCAGCCAAGGTGGAGTACGAGCGGGCCCTGGAGGACTACAACGAACTCCTGGAGGTCAACCACATCGGGCTGGTCAAGGAGGAGGAGTGGAACCTCACCCGGGACCGCTACAACATAGCCGCGGCCAGGCTCAAGGGAGCCGAGGCCGCTCTCCGCCGGGCGGTGGGCCAGGCCTCCCCTGAGGGGCTGGAGCGGTACCAAGCTGAGATGGACGCTATTTCCCTGGAAATGGAGAGCCTCCGTGCGGAGATGGACAAGTGTGTAATCCAGGCGCCCTTCGACTGTGTGGTGGCCAGCCTGGAGGTAGACGAGGGGAGCCTGGTGTTGCCGGGGGCCCCCCTGGCCAGCGTTTACTCGGGCGAGCTTATGGTAAGGTGTGAGGTCCTGGCCCGGGATATGCCCCAGATCAGGCTGGGCCAGGAGGTGGTGGTCTCCGGGGATGCCCTGGGAGGGCAGGTGATCCCAGGTAGGATATCCAAGATCTACCCCCAGGCGGTGGAATCCCTTTCAGAACTAGGCCTGAGGCAACGGCGGGTGCCTGTGGAGATACTGCTGAATGCGCCCAGTGACCGAGGGGCGCTCCCCGGCTACCCGGTAGACGTGGACATTGTGGTCCACAGCTCCACATCCCTCAGGGTGCCAAAGCGCGCGGTATTTGAGATAGATGGCACCAAGCATGTCTTCGTCGTGGTTAACGACCGCGCCCAGCTGGCTCCAGTGGAGGCTGGGGCCGAGGGAGGAGACTATGTGGAGGTGATCTCGGGCCTATCAGAGGGAACGGCTGTCCTCGTATCCTGGCCTTCGGAGATCGCACCGGGAGCCAGGGTCACCCTGAAGTAGCCTGGTGGGAGGTCCTGGCCTGCAGGTCGAGTGGGCTCACCAGACGGTGACATTGATGGCCAGCCTGGAATGGGAAAAGGTGTACCTCTGCAACCTGGAGGCCACTGAAAGAGGGAAAGGAAGGAGCAGAGATCCTAGTCCTTCTTCCTCCCGTACTTCCTCTTAGTGTACTCTATGAAGTCCTCCACGGACTTCCTTGCCTCTTCAGGCAGGTCTGACAGGGGGTCCGGGCGGTCCGCCGCCATCGAAGCCCTCTTCTTCCCGGCAGCTGGGTCATCACTCAAGCCGAGGAGGTAGTCCGAGGTAACATCCAAGATCTCGGCAAGCTTTGACAGGAAGGCGAAGTCCGGTTCCCGTTCCTTGCTGGGCGCCTCGTAACCGGCCACGGTAGACCTAGACACGCCCAGAAAGGATGCCAGGCGTTCCTGGGTGAGGCCTCGAGATATCCTGGTCTGTCTTAACCGTTCAGCGAACCTGCTCATTGGGCCTCCAATGCCTCTTTCGTCAATTCCAGTGTAGCACGGAACCCCACCTTAAGGCACGTTCCTAGCCGCCACTGTCATTTGCCCATTGACATGCCCGGATGCCAGCGAATAGACTTGAAGAAGCGATGCTGTTCCTTAGCGGAAGCATACCCCTATTCCCCCGCAGGCAGACAGGAGAGAGAAACTCAATGGGTTCTCTGGCAGAAGAGGGGCTGGGACTACTTGAGGTGGGAGCCTTGCTGGAGGAGATGGAACGCGTGAGGCGGGAAATCACCGCCGCTGTGGAGAGGGTGGGCGGGAACCTAAGGCACCCCGAAGTGTTATGTCTATCGGGGCACTTCGACAGGCTTCACACCGTCTACCACAGGCTGAAGCGGGCAAGGCCAGGCGGTGAGGCCCCCCGGCACCTGGCCCTCATGTCCTCGCGGAAGTAGGCCTGTCCCGGATCAGGGTTCAAGGGCGCACCCCAGGTGCTAACCCTGGGCTTGGGCCATCTTGGATCCCTGCCAGCCTCCGGGCAAGCCTCGCCTTCGCCTCGAGGTCCGTTTCCCTGAGGATGGTTAGGCGGTGGGCCTGGGGCGAGCCCCCTCCGTGGACCGCCGACACAAGGTCCCGGCTCTCCATGGCCAGTTTCTCAACCAGCCTGAACATTCTCATGCGGTCTCGAGTCTGCACCCCCTCCACCCCTTTCAGGTACTTCTCTAAGAAAGCCCCGGTGGCGGGGTTCTGGAGGTCAAGTTCCGAAGGCATCGTACCAACGAGTCCCCCTGCTATATCCAGGAGAAGCCGCATGGCCTCCACCAGATCGCGCCCCTCGTGTATCTTGGCGGCGTTGGCCAGCACGCTGTTAACCGCGTAGGTGCCCGAGGGTTCCCGGTGCCCCTCGTAGGAGGAGGCCAGGGTACAGGCGTAGATGGTCTCAGCCCTGTGGATGATGTCGGTGAGCTTCTCCCTGATGTGGGACACCTTGGCGGTACCATTGTACTCCGCCATGGTGTAGGCGGCGCCGGACACCACGTCCAGGAGCCCGCTCTTGCACCCCCCGTGGGACTGGCGGTGGTAGGAGGAGAAACGAGACACCATCTCCCCGGCGAACTCCCACTCCCCGCACATGAAGACCCTGTCCCATGGTACGAAGACGTCATCGAAAACCACAAGGGTGCAGTACTTGCCGTAGAAGCAGTTCCCCAGGTCCACCCCTTCAACTTCCCTGCTGTCAAGGGTACCCCGGCCGTAGATGTGGACCAGCCCTGGCGTGTCCACGGGGATGCTGAAGGCCACCGCATAGTCCGTGTCAGCCTCCTGGAGGGCTGTTGTGGGCAGCACTATCGTCTCGTGGGAGTTCAGGGAGCCTGTCTGGTGAGCCTTGGCGCCCCGCACAACAATGCCATCCTCATTGCGCTCCACCACCCGCAGATAGAGGTCGGGGTCCGCCTGCTGGTGTGGCCTCTTACTCCTGTCACCCTTGACGTCGGTAACGGCTATGTGGCCCGAGTAGTCGTTCTCCTGCATGTAGCGAAGGAACCCGAGGAAGCGCTGGTGGTACTGGGTGCCATACCTCCTGTCCATGTTGTATGTGGTAATGGAGAGGGCGCTCAGGCCATCCAGCCCCGTGCACCGCTGGAAACAGGTTCCCACCCTCTGCCCCAGGACCCTGTTGATCTTGACCCGGGCCACCAGGTCCTCGATGGATGAGGCCACGTGGTTGAACCTGTTTATCATCCCCCCCGTTAGGGGAGACTCCACCAAGGCTATGTGCCTGTACTCCTGGTCAAAGGCCAGCTCGTAGGTGGCGGCGGTGGCGTTGATGGAGGCCCTTATGTGAGGGTCCTCCGTGGGACTGTCAACCCTCTCACCCAGGATGTAGACAGTGGGCTTCATCCGCCGCAGGCTATCCAGGTACTCACCAGCGGTCATGAGAGGCATGGGGTACTCCTCCCCTGCGTGTTTCCCCCGGGACCTTGCATCGTCACCCCAGGGGTTCTTGGACCATGGATTGGCCGTAGTGTGCTTTGCCACCCTCCCCCCCGGGAAAGGGGAGGGCCTTCTCTCACTGGAAGGCTATTAACCCCTCCTTGAAGATCACCTGGCCGTCCACCTCCACGGTGGGGTGCCAGAATACCACGTCCAGGTGGATGGGGGCCTTACTGGCCCCACCATGCCCTATATTGTCTCCGAACCCCACATGGCCTGTGAGGTAGGCGCCCTCGTCCTCTATGATACGACCCACCACAGAGGCCTCGGGGTTGAGCCCCACCGCCAGCTCCGCCACAACGTAAGAGGCCGGGTCCCCAGTCTTGTCCAGCACTTCCTTCATGGCCTTAGCCTCAGGGCCGCCCTGGATGGACACAGCCCGGCCCCCATCGATCTCGACCACCACTGGCTGGCTCAGGAGACCGATCTGGCCGATGCTCGCGTCTATCACGAGTTGGCCCTGGGTGGTGGTCTCAATGGGAGGGGAGTTCACCTCGATGTCGGGAACCCCCATCCTCATCCCGGGCCTTTGGCACACACCGGTGTTGGCGTTCCCCGGTCTCCCCTCAATGCTGGCACTGATGTCCGTGCCCGCGGGTGTCGTTATCCTGATCCAGCTGCCCTTGGCCAGTATCCCGGCAGCCCTCTGCACAACAGGCTCAAGCCCCCGGAAGTCCGCCATTATGCCGCCCTTCATCAGGGTGTCCTCCAGGCACTCCGTTATGGCCAGGAGCCTTGCCCCCCTCTCGCACGCCTCCCTGCACGCCTTGGTGTGATAGAGACTCCTTGAGGTGGGCGCCAGGATCACATCGCTGGATAGCATGGCCGCGGCCACCGGCTCCGGCGGTTCCTCCCCCATGGGGAAGCCCATCACCGCCAAGACCGGAATGGCGCCGAGGTTCAGGGCTGCGGAGAACAGCGCCTGGCTTACGCTCAAGGGCATGCTAACATCCGTAGCCACCAGCACCCTCTCGCCAGGCCTGGTGCCGGCACACACCTCCAGGAGACGCCTGGCCCCCTCCATCATGGCGATCCTCTTCACCCCATCAACCCCTTCCCGTTCTCGCTGCAAACCCCATTCTCCAAGCCCTTGGATCAGTGCACCGGGAAACCATAGGCATCCCTGAGGGCCTCCTGCAAGCCATGCCAGCCGGAAACCAGGGGGACGGGAGGAGAGCCTCCCTCCGGGGGCTGCTTCAGGCCTCCTGATGTGAGTAGGCAGGCCACCCGGTCTGCACCCCTGATCTCCCCTGCCTCCCGGAGCCTGGCCACCCCAGCCAGGGAAGCGGCGGAGGAGGCCTCAGCATAGAGGCCCTCCCGGGAGGCCAGTGCCTCCTGGGCTGCGAGGATTTCTGGTCCGGTAACCCTCACTGCCAGCCCACCTGACTGCCGGATGGCGGCCAGGGCCTGGTAGGTGCTTGCCTTCACCGCTATGGAGTAGGCGACGGGATCAGCCCAGGGCGCCTCCTCCACCCGGTCGCACCCCCTCCCCAGGGCCACACCCAGGGAGCCAGACACCTCCACCGCCACCAGCCTGGGCACCCTCTCCACCAGGCCCAGTCGCTCTAGTTCCCAAAACCCCTTTCCGATACCAGCCAGCCCGTCACCGTAGGCCACGGGAACCGCCACGAACTCGGGGCAGTCCCAGGAGAGTGCCTCCGCTATCTCGTAGGCGATGGTCTTGTGCCCCTCAACCCCAAAGCAGGGAGAACCCACGGGAGGGTCAAGGTAGTTGCTGGCGGGAAACCACCCGTGGAGCCTCACGCCGGTTTCCACCAGCGCCCAGCGCTCCGCGGGGGCCCTGGTGGACACAACCATCGCCCCGCAGGCCCGCATTAGGCCCTTCACGGCGGGGGGAGCCCCCTCCAGGGTGAGCACTAGGCAGGAAAGCCCCGCCCTGGCTGAGTAGGCTGCAGCGGAGATACCGTGGTTTCCTGTGGATGACACCACCACCAGTGAGGCCCCCGTACCCTTGGCCCTGGACACCGCCACGGAACACAGCCGATCCTTGAATGACCATGTGGGGTTCTGGGATTCATCCTTCACGTATAGGTGGTCCAGGCCCACCAGGGCGCCCAGGTTCCCGCAGTGCAATAGGGGGGTCATTCCCTCCCCCAGGCTCACCCGGTCCTGGGCAGCCACCGGTAGGAGCTCCTGGTACCTCCACATGCTGTGCTCCCGGTCCCGGAAGGTCTCCCTGGTCCAGGGGACGCTCGGGTAGTCATACAGTACCGTGAGGTTCGAGGGCGCACCTTGGGCCCGGCAGGCACCACAATCGCCGTGGCCGCTGCTAAAAGGATACACCCGGCCGCACCTTGGGCACTCCAAGGACATGACCAAGGGTCACACCTCCCCAGGCGCGGGGCCCCCGCGGCCCGTGACCAGGTCCCTGATGGCCCTGGCACCTGACACGGGAGCCACCACCATCCCTTCCTCGAGCATGGTGGCACACATGTACCTGGGCTCACCGTCTATGGAGGCCAGGCACAGCCTGCAGGCCATCCCGTTACGGCACGCATACTCCAAACCCAGGTCAGGGGTGGTTAGTCTCGCCTTGATCAGAGCGTCCAGGACAGTCATCCCCTCTTTGCCCATAACCTCCTGGGGCGATAGCCGCCCTCTTGCCCCCCTCATCACGAAGAAGCGGACCCTTTTGTCCATTCAGCCCACCTCCGTGGTCATCCTGACGGGGACGTGGTCCCTAACCATGCGGCCCTTGCCGTCCATGCGAACCCTGACGTGCTTTTCCCAGGCCACATCCCTGTTGGGATGGTCCCTGCGCACGTGGGCCCCGCGGCTCTCCCTTCTTTCGAGGGCGGAGAGGACCACCGCCAGAGCCACGTTGAGCATGTGGCCGAACTCTATGGTCTCCAGGGCTTCCAGGTTCCAGGGGGGCTGGCCACCCGGGGCGACCCTGGCGAGGAGTCTCTCCCTCATCTCCTCCAGGGCTCGAAGCCCCCTGGCCAGCCCCCCTCCGTCCCTTACAGGCCCTGCGCAGTCCAGCATGAGCGCCCTGAGTTCCTCCCTGGCCCGGGCTGGGGATTCCCCAGGCCTGGGTTCCAAGAGCCCCTCCAGGGCCCTCCATTCTCCAAGCCAGTCCTCCCTCCTAGGGTCTTCCCTGGCGAAGGCTGCGGCGGTCCTGCCCGCCCTGCGGCCAAATACGGTGACGTCGGAGAGGGCGTTACCGGTGAGCCGGTTGGCACCGTGGATCCCGCCTGTAACCTCTCCCGCAGCGTAGAGCCCGGGCACCCCGGTGGCGCCACAGGGGTCCACACTCAGGCCACCCATGAAGTGATGGGGCATGGGGCAAACCTCCACGGGCTCCCTGAGAACATCCAGGCCTGCTTCCAAGATCTGCCGGTAGAGATCCCCCAGTCCCGCCAGGACCTTTCCCCTGGGTTCCTGGGTAAAGTCAAGGTTGACCCCTCCGTGGGGGGAGCCCCTGCCCTCCTCCACCTCCCGGGTTATTGCCAAGCACAACATGTCCCGGGTAGCCGCGGCGCCCTGGGCGTACCTCTCCAGGAACTCCTGGCCAAGGCCGTTGCGAAGCCTGCCCCCCAGGGTGTAGCGCACCGGCGCCCATATTGCCAAGGATATGCCCGGGAGCCGGGGGGCCAGCGTGCATGTGGGCAGGAACTGCACGAACTCCATGTCTACCAGGCCAGCACCGGCCTGGAGGCCCAGGGAGTAGCCGTCCCCCGTGAGGCAGGCGGACCCGGTACTCAACGGGTAGACCTCCATGCCGCCCCCGGTGGCCAGGATAACGCTGGAGGCCCTCAATCGAAGGCCGAGGTTTCTCCTGTAGTCATAGGCGAGGCAGCCCCTAACCTGCTGGCCCGCCTTGACCAGGCGCCAGGCTACGGCGTTCTCTACCAGGAGTATCCCGGGGTCCCTCTTCACCTGCCCAAGAAGGGCCCTTATCATGGAGCGTCCCGTGTGGAAGTTGACATGGGCGGCCCTGGGCCTGGTATGCCCAGGGCCGGGGCCCTGCTGGATCCTCCCGTCTTCCCTGTCAAAGCCCGTCCCGATCTCGTCCAGCCAGCGAAGGGCATCCGGGGCCTCCCTGGCTAAGACCTCGGCCATGTCCCTGTCGTTCAGGCCGTGGCCGCTCCTGACGGTATCCTCCATGTGAATTGTCCAGTCATCGGGTCCCGCCTCCCCCAGGGCCGCCGCCACCTGGCACAGGGCCATCACCGTGGCACCGCCCCGCCCGGTCCTGCTCTTGTCCATTAGGACCACCCTGGCGCCCGCTTCCCGGGCAGCTAGTGCCGCACATAGCCCTGCCCCGCCAGACCCCACCACCAGGACGTCGGTGTCCACGCACTCCCAGTCCACAGGTACCCCCCCTTGCCGGGCTCCCGCTCCATTACAGGACTGACAGGGATTCGTTTAAGATGTCGGTGATGAACATTCGCCCAGGCGAGTGGGTGAGCATCAGGTCAGGCTTGCTGTTCAAGGCCACCGCCTGGGGCGTGACCCCGCAGGCCCAGAACACAGGCACGTCCCCGGGCTCCATCCTGGGGGGATCCCCCCAGTCAACCTTGAACACGTCCTTGATGCCGATAGCCTCCGGGTCTCCCACGTGCACCGGAATGCCATGCACACCGGGGAACCGGCTCGTCACGGTGACGGCCCGGGGCACCAGGCGTCCCGGTATGGGCCTCATGCTCACCACCATGGTTCCGGAGAACCGCCCGGCGGGCTCGCACTGTATGGTGGTGTTGTAGATGGCCACATTCTCGCCATGCTCTATGTGCTTCATGGGTATTTTCGCCTCCAGGAGGGCGTCCTCGAAGGAGAAGCTGCAGCCCAGGAGGAAGCCCACCATGTCGGGCCCCCAGTAGGCCGCGATGTCCCCCGGCTCCTCCACGAACTCGCCCTTCCTGTACACCCTGTACTGGGACAGGTCGTAGCGGATGTCAGCGCCCGGAGCCGCCCGCCTGGGCTCCGCGGACCCCGCCTCGGTGACATCCAGCACGGGGCAGGGCTTGGGGTTCCTCACGCAGAACAGCAGGAAGTCATAGGCGTCCTTCCTGGGCATGACCGCCAGGTTCGCCTGGGCATAGCCACGGCACCATCCCGCCGTGGGGCCCTGGGCCTTGCCCTCACGGAAGAGCCGCCTCGCCTCAGGCGGCCTCACGCCGCCAATGTCCACCCTCATCACCTCCCCAGGCTCTTGGGCCTCCTAGCGTCCCTCGAATGCCCTCACCTCGATGCCCTCCTGGTCAAACCGCTCCTTCAGCTGCCTGGCAAGGTCCACCGCTGTGGGCGTATCCCCGTGGATGCAGATGGTGTCCATGGGGACGTCCTTGACCACTCGGCCGTCTACAGCCATTATGCTCTTGGTCTTCACCATGGCTAAAACCCGGGCCACAACCTCGCCGGGGTCGGTGATGACCGCGCCGGGCACCCTCCGGGACACCAGGGTGAGGTCGGGGTTGTAGGCCCTGTCCGCGAAGATCTCGTCCGCCGCCTTCAGCCCCATCTCCCGCCATATGGCCACCATGTCCGAGGCCGCGAAGCCCACCAGGACTATATCCGGGTCGAACTCCAGCACCGCCCGGCCCACGGCCTTCACGATTTCCTCCTTGCCTTCCCTGGGGAAGCGGTGAAGGTCGTTGCCCAGGGCACCGTGGCACTTCAGGTGCCTTACCCTGACACCAGCCGCCTTTGCGAAGCCGGCGATGGCCCCCAGCTGGTAGAGTATGAAGTCCTCCAGCTCCTGGGGGGTCATGTCCATGCTCCTGCGGCCGAAGCCCTGCAGGTCCAGGTAGCCCGGGTGGGCCCCCACACCCACGTCGTTCTCCTTGGCCCACTGTATGGTGTGCCTCATCACAGACGGGTCACCCGCGTGAAAGCCACAGGCTATGTTGGCCGAGCTGATGTACTTCATGAGTACCTGGTCATTACCCAGAGTGTACCTGCCGTAGCTCTCACCAAGGTCACTGTTGACGTCCATCACGAAACTGGCCACCTTAACTCCCCCCTCGCACCTTGTTTATTCCAGCAAGGCTGAGCCCTTCTGGAAGAGGGCCTCCCTCTCCAGGAGGAGCCCCCTGGCCTCATCCACGCCGGTGGCCGAGAACCTCAGGGTATCGCCAGGCCTTCTCTGGGCCGCCCTGTGAATGTCAACCGACGCAACCACAGCTATCTTGGTGTAGCCGCCCACGGTCTGCCGGCCGGCCAGGAGCACAATGGGCAGGCCGTTCTTGGGCACCTGTATCGCCCCCACAGTAATCCCCTCGGAAAAGATGTCAGCACCCTTGCCGTGCTCTATGACCTCGCCCTCAAGCCTAAGGCCCATGCGGTCTGACTTCATGCTCACGGTGTAGGGGGTTGTAAGCAGCGTCTGGATGCCGTTGTCCGTGAAGTAGTCATCCTGCGGTCCCATTATCACCCTGACCGTGGCCTCCCCAGAGAAATCCGGTATGTAGGCAGGCCCGAGCCGCCGCCCCGCCATTTCCCTGAGGGGCACCAAGGGCGTACCCACCGGGAGAACGCTGTCCTTCTTCACGAGACCACCTTCAAGCCCTCCCATCATGCCCAGGATGTCCGTGGACCTCGACCCAAGGACAGGGGGAACGGCAACCCCCCCGGCCACGCAGATGTAGGAGGCAAAGCCCGTCTTGAACTCCTTGACCTCGATGAGGTCCCCGGGCTCCACAACGAGGGCCTCCCACATGGGGGCCTCCTCGCCGTTGATGAAGGCCCTGACCTCCCCCCCCACCAGCGCGACGGCGGTCTTTACCGTAACCTCCAGGGTGGGAGCCCAGAGAACCATCTCCACGGCAGCAGATCTTGGGTCATTCCCCAGCACAATGTTGCCCATGCGGAAGGAGTAGTCATCCAGCACCCCCGAGGGAGAGAGCCCCATGCCCTGGTACCCGTAGCGCCCCAGGTCCTGAACGGTGGTGAGCGCCCCCGGGTGAACAACCCTCAGCCCTGTCATGACACCTCACCGCCTTCCGTGAGGGTCTCCATGATATACTCGCCGGACTTTACCCTCCGGCTGATCTCCTGGTACTCCTGGTCGCTCATGGGACGAAACCTCACCTTGTCCCCGGCCCTGATGAGCACGGGCTCGGGCCGGGCGGGGTCGTAGAGCCTCACTGGGGTGCGCCCTATCAGCCTCCAGCCCCCGGGGCTCTGGATGGGATAGACTCCTGTCTGGTTGCCGGCGATCCCCACGGATCCCGCGGGAACCCTGGTCCTGGGGTTCTCCAGCCTTGGGGTGGCGATCCTGGAGGACATGCCCCCCAGGAACAGGAAACCCGGGGTAAATCCAGTGAAGTAGACGTGGTAGTCCACGGAGGAGTGGATGGACACAACCTCCTCCACTCCCAGCCCGGCGTGACTCGCAACGTCCTCCAGGTCCGGTCCCATCTCTCCCCCGTAGAGGGTGGGAATGATGAACACCCTGGGGGGAGATAGCACCACCTGCTCCAGGCGGCCCTCGATGCCCCTCAGGCCTTCCAGCACCTGGCCGTAGGACACCTTGAGGGGGTCGTAGAACACGTAGAGCACACTGTAGCTGGGAAGCGTCTCCGTGACCCCCTCAAGCCTGCCGCTCTCGATTTCCTGGGCCATGGCGCGTACCCGGTGGTTCACCTCAAGGCCTATCTCATCTCCAAACTGGGCCACAACCGCCCGGTCTCCTGCTGTCCGGTAGCGTGCCTCGCGATAAAGGCCCAAACGTCCCACCTCCCTCTTAGTGCGTGATCCCAGGAGACTGCCCGTCTTCAGGGCTGCTCCTCATGGCCTTCGCACAGCTCCACAAGACATCCCGAGGCTCCCCTTGGGTGAAGGAAGGCCACCTCGGTCCCGCCGGCTCCCCTCCTGGGCACCTGGTCCACCAGGGGAACCCCCTTGGCCTTCAACTCATCCAGCGTGGCCTTGACCCCTTCTACACTGAAGGCTATGTGGTGGATGCCCGGTCCCCTCTTGGAGAGGAACCTAGCTACAGGGCTCTCCGGGCCCATGGGCTCCATAAGCTCGACGCGGCTATGGCCCGCCCGGAACAGGGCCACTCGAACCCCGTGCTCAGGGGCTTCCTCCATCCCCAGGAGCTCGAAGCCAAGGCATTGCCACTCCCTGACAGCCTTGGCCAGGTCCTCCACGGCGATGCCAACGTGGTCGATCTCGGGCACAGTCTATCTCCCCCCCTCCGCTACAGGCGCCCCCAGACCTGTCACTGGTAGTCATAGAACCCCTGGCCTGTCTTCCTGCCCAGGGTGCCGGCTGCCACCATCTTCCTCAGGAGGGGGCACGGCCTGAACTTGGGGTCCCCCATCTCCCTGTGGAGCACCTCCATGATGTAAAGCACCGTGTCCAGGCCTATGAGGTCCGCCAGTTCCAGCGGCCCCATTGGATGGCTGGCCCCCAGCTTCATGGCGGCATCCAGGTCCCTAGGGGGGGCCACCCCCTCCATGACGCAGTAGATGGCCTCGTTCAGCATGGGAATGAGCACCCGGTTTACGGCGAAACCCGGGAAGTCCTCCACCTTGACGGGGGTCTTTCCCAGGGACTCCACCAGCCCCCAAGCCGCATGGAAGGTGGCGTCGCTCGTCTTTAGTCCCCTTATAACCTCCACGAGTCTCATGACGGGGGCAGGGTTCATGAAGTGGAGCCCTATGAACATCTCCGGGCGTCCCGAGAGAGCCCCCAGCTCCGTTATACTGATGGAGGACGTGTTGGAGGCAAAGATGGTCCCAGGACTGCAGGCCCCGTGAAGCTGGGTGAAGAGTTCCCGTTTCCTTGGCCTGTCTTCCACAATGGCCTCAATGACCATCCCCGCCCCGGCTGCCCCCTCTAGGCCCTGGACGGGTCTTACCCTGGAGAGCACCTGGGAGGACTCCCCCTGGGCCAGGAGGCCCTTGTTCTCCAGGCGAGCCAGGGAACGTTCCATGGCCCCCAGGCCCCGCTGGACCTGCGCCTCGTTCACATCGTAAAGGATCACATCCAGGCCGGACTGGGCCAGCACCTGAGCTATGCCGGATCCCATCTGCCCGGCCCCTGCCACGAACACCGTCTTGAAACCATGTACACCCATCAAGACCCTGCGCGGTCATTGCCCGCCAGGTTTCCCCCCCTCCCTTTTGTCATGTTACCCCTGAAGCCCCCTGAGCCCCGCCAGGAGGGCAGGGAGGACCTCCCTGATGTCTGCCACCACTGCAACATCGGACACCCGCAGGATGGGCGCCCGGGGGTCGTCAGTAACGGAGAAGATGAAGCGGGAGCCGGAAAAACCCGTGACGAAGTGCATGGCGCCGGAGGCCCCCAGGCTCATGAAGAGATGGGGCCTCACGCTCCTCCCGCTCTGGCCGATCATGCGATCCTGGGGTATCCAGCCCTTGTCCACCGCAGGCCTGGTGCCCCCAGTCACGCCCCCCACGAGGCGGGCCAGCTCCTCCAGGGGCCAAAGGCCCCCCAGGCAGCCCATGCCCCAGCCTCCCGCCACCACCACCTCGGCCTCCTCCAGGTCTGCCCCCTCGTCCTCCCCGGGGAGGACCTCCAGGACCTCCACCAGGCCATCCTCCGGGGCAGCGGTCACCGCCTCTTCCAGGAGGGAGAGGGAGGCGTCCTCTACGGGTTCAGGCACGGGAAATACCCCGGGCCTCACCGTAGCCATCTGGGGCCTTCTTTCTGGGCACACGATCTCCACCATCAGGTTCTCACCGAAGCCCGGTACCACCTGGATAAGATGCCAGGATTCCCCTGCGGGTTCCAGGGCCAGGTCCGTACAGTGGGCCGTGAGTCCCGTGCCTAGCCTTGCCGCAACCCGGGGTGCCAGGTCCATGCCGTCGCCGGAGGCCGGGAGGAGCAGCACCTCCGGGCTGTGGCGCCGGGTGGCCTCGCACAGGGCCCTGGTGAAGAGGGCGGAACTGTAACCGGGGAAGGGCCCCGGTGCCCTCAGGACCAGCGCATGGGAGACACCATGGGAGGCCAGGCTCTCCATGGCGCCATCCAGGCTTTCCCCCCGGGGGCTCACCAGCACCGCCTCGGACTGGATGCCCGGTGAGGCCGCCAGCTGGCGCGCCTTCCCGGCCACCTCCAGGGAGGCCCTGGTGGGCCTTCCTGATTCCACCTCAACCCAGTGCCATATCCCGCCCATTTTCCCATCGTTCACAGCGCGCCCAGCTCCTTCAGTCGCTCCAAGGCCCTGCCCACGGCCTCCCAGGCATCCCCCGAGTAGACCTGGCCCCCCTTCCGGTGGGTCCCAGGGCGCACACCCCTCACCCGTGTGGGAGAGCCCGCGAGCCCCGTCTCCCCCGGCGCTAGGTCCAGGGATGCCGAATCCAGGGATACCACGCTCTTTTGGGATCCCCTGAGGATGTCCAGGGCTGAGGGTATGCGGGGTTCCGCCGCCTGCCTCAGCACTGAGACCAGGCCGGGCAGGACCATCCTCAGGCTTATCCTGGCCTTCCCTGATCTCCTCTCCACCAGGAGGCAGCCCTCCTGCATCATTAGCCTCTGGGCAAGGGTGACGTGGGGAACCCCCAGGAACTCGGCAACCTGGGGAGGCACCTGGGCCGTGGCGCCGTCCAGCGTCTCGGATCCTGCCAGGACCAGGAGGTAGGGGCCGTGTTTCTCAAGAAACCTGGCCAGGCAGCGTGCCGTCGCCAGGGTGTCCGCCCCCGCGAAGGCCCTGTCCGAAAGAAGGTAGGCTTGGTCAGCCCCCATGACCAGGGCCTCCTCCAGCACCTCCATGGCGGAGGGCGGGCCCATGCTCACCGCGGCAACGCTGGCACCCTGGAGGGATGGCTTGAGGCCGAGCGCCACCTCCAGGGCCACCCTGTCATGGGGGTTCATGATGCTGGGCATGCCCTGGCGCTGTATGGAGTTGGTCTCCAGGTCAATGCAAACCCTGTGGAAGTGCCCGGGGTCGAGCACCTGTTTCACCAGGACCGCTATTCTCGGCGGCTTCATCCCACCAACCCCTTGGCTATAGTCACCCGCATGATCTCCTGGGTTCCCCCGGCCGCCAGGAGTTCCAGGGCGTCCGCCATGCGCCTCCCCAGCCCATACTCGGGGGTGGTGGCGCAGGCGCCGTGGATCTGGATGGCCCGGGTGGCGTTGGCCATTGCTGCCTCGCAACCAAAGACCTTGGCCCTGGATATCTCCAGGGCGATCTCCTTGCTCTTCTTGCCCTGGTCCAGCAGGGAGGCAGCCAGGTAGCCCAGGAGGCGGGCGGCGTGGTACTGGGTGTCCATGTCTGCCAGCATGAACTGGATGCCCTGGAAGCTGGCTATGGGTTTCCCGTAGAGCTCCCGCTGCCTGGCGAAGCCCAGGGCCATGTCCAGGGCGCCCCGGGCGATGCCCAGGGCTACTGCGACCGCGCCGGTGCGGCCGATCTCGGCTATGACAGACAGGGCTGCGCCCAGCCCCCTGCCCTCAGTGCCCACCAGGTTCTCCCCAGGGACACGGCAGCCATCGAACTCCATCTCATAGACCGGGACAGACCTCATGCCCATGTGAGCCTCCCGCCGGGTCACGTTAAAACCGGGCGTGCCCTTCTCCACCAGGAACACGCTGAAGCCTTCCTGGCCTGTCCTGGCCAGGACCAGGCAGACCTCGGCCTCCTTTCCCAGGGTGATGAACGCCTTCCTCCCGCTGAGCACCCAGTCGCCCCCGCTGGGCCTGGCCCTGGTCCTCATGTTCGCAGGGTCAGAGCCCCCGGTCTGCTCCGTCACAGCCATGCAGGAGACGGTGTCCCCGCTGACCAGGGAGGCAAGGTACCTTTCCTTTTGCCGGTCGCTCCCGTACTGCTCGAGGGCGTAGATCCCAAGGTGGGCCGCCTGGTAGAAGAAGCCGAAGGGAGGGTAGACCCGGGAGATCTCCTCGATCATCAGCATCCTGGCCACATGGCCCAGAGCGGTTCCCCCATGCTCCTCCGGGGTGACCACCCCCAGGTAGCCCATGGACCCCATCTCCTTGACCAGCTCGCGGGGGAGCTGGCCCCCATCGTCCAGGGCCACGGCCCTGGGGGCAAGACGGCGCTCCGCGAACTCCCTGACTGCCTTCTGCCATAGCTGCTGTGTCCTGGTAAGCCCAAAATCCATGAGACACCCTCCCATCCCGCGCCCTCCCTGGGGAAAGACGCCTGCATGTCACTACCGGGCGGTCTAGGGCGTGTAGACCCCGAGGGCCACATCGGGGCACATCAAGGCACACAGCCCGCAACTGGTGCAGTCATCCCCTGCCCTTAGTTCCACAACGAAGTAGCCCTTCGGGTTCAGTTTCTGGCTCATGGCCAGGGCGTTCCTGGGACATACCGCAAGGCAGATCTCACAGCCCTTGCATCTCCCGGCCTCCACCACTACTCTCTTGGTCTCCAGGTTCAAAGCGAAACCCCTCCCCGGGCTACCTGGGCACCCCTGAGGATGGCCTGGCGGTTGGGCTCCAGATTGTCCCTCCTGTGGGGGGGTGTAACATCCTCCAGGGCCGCCAGGGCTGATTCGAGGCTCACCAGGGAGCCCGCTACTATCGCGGCGCCCAGCATCACCATGTTCACCACCTGCCGGCCCGCCACTTCCAGGGCTATGCCCTCGGCAGGCACCCCCAGCACCCTCAGGTCCCTCCGGGAGGGGGGCCTGGGTACGAGACCGGTGTTCACCAGCAAGAGCCCCCCGGGGACCACGGAGCCCTCGAACCTGTCCATGGAGGGAAGGTTGAATACCAGAGCTGTTGTGGGTTGGTAGACCAGGGGCGAACGTATTGGGCCGCCAGATATCACAACCATGCAGTTGGCGGTGCCCCCTCTCATCTCGGGCCCGTAGGAGGGCAGCCAGGTGACCTCCCTGCCCTCCAGCATGGCAGAATAGGCAAGGACTTGCCCGGCAAAAAGAATGCCCTGTCCACCAAACCCGGCCGTGATCACTTCCTCTTTCAATGGTGCCGCCTCCTGGCATGGTTTTTGCCTCCTACCGTTCCTGGAACACCCCCAGGGGGAAACAGGGAATCATGGCGTCGTCAATCCACTTGAGGGCCTCAACCGGGCTGAGCTTCAGGTTGACAGGGCAGGCCGAGAGCACCTCCACGATGCCGAACCCCTCCTTATCCATCTGCGCCAGGAAGGCCTTCCGGACCGCCCTGGATGCCTCCCGCACCCGGGCCGGGCTGTTCACTGCCACCCTGGCGCTGTAGGTGACCCCCTCCAGGGATGCCAGGAGCTCCGCCACCCTGATGGGGTAACCGGTGTGCCTGGCGTCCCGGCCCTCCGGGTACGTGCTGGTCTTCATGCCCAGGAGTGTAGTGGGGGCCATCTGCCCGCCTGTGGCGCCAAACACCGCATTGTTTACGAAGATGACGGTGACCGCCTCACCCCTGGCCGCCGCGTGCAGGGTCTCAGCCATTCCTATGGCCGCCAGGTCCCCGTCTCCCTGGTAGGTGAAGACAACGCTCCCAGGCGAGGCCCTCTTTATCCCGGTGGCCACCGCGAGGCCCCGGCCGTGAGCCCCCTGGCATGCATCGATGTCCAGGTTGGTCCAGCACCGCACGGAGCACCCTATGGATGTCACCATCACCGCCTTTGCGGCGATGCCCAGTTCATCAATGGTCTCGGCCACCAGGCGCAGCACTATCCCGTGGTGGCAGCCCGGGCAGTAGAGGAAGCCAGCGCCTGTCAGGCACCTGGGCCTGCCCTTCACCAGCCTCACGCGGGGACACCCCCCAGCATGGAGAGGGCCCTCTTTGCTATCTGGGCGGGTGTGGGCACGAAACCCCCGCCTCCTCCCAGGAACCCCACGGGCGCCCGCCCCAGGGAGCAGGCGCACACGTCCTCCACCATCTGGCCCTCGTTCATCTCCACGACCAGGAAGCCCAGGACCCTCCCTGACAGGTCCTCCAGGGCCCTGGAGGGGAAGGGCCATAGGGTTATGGGGCGGAGCAAGCCCGCCCTCACCCCCTGATCTCTCAGGGAATCCACCGCCTCCATGGATAGGCGGGCCGCGATGCCGAAGGCCACTATGACCATCTCGGCGTCTTCTGTCCTGTATGCCTCGTAACGGGTCTCGGCCTGGGCGATCCTGTGGTACTTCTCCTGGAGGTCCAGGTTCATCTGCCTGAGCTCGGGGTCAGTTAGGGGTGCCGAGAGCACCAGGTTCCTCCTTGCCCGGGGCCTTGACCACTCCCCCACCGCCCACCTGGCCACAGGGGTCTCCCCGGGGTCTACCGGGCAAGGCAGCCTCACCGGCTCCATCATCTGGCCCACTATGCCGTCCCCCAGGATCATCACGGGGGCACGGTACCTCTCAGCCAGCTCGAAGGCCTCGCAGGCGAAGTCCGCCATCTCCTGCACACCCACAGGGGCCAGGACGATGAGGCGGTAGTCCCCGTGACCCCCTCCCTTTACCGCCTGGAAGTAGTCGGACTGGGCCGGGGTTATGCGTCCCAGGCCGGGACTGCCCCGGGTTATGTTAACGATGAGACAGGGCAGCTCAGCAGAGGCCAGGTAGGATATGCCTTCCTGCATGAGGCTTATCCCCGGGCTCGAGGAGGAGGTCATTGCCCTCCTCCCTGTTGAGGCCACACCGTAGACCATGCTGATGGCCGCCAGCTCGCTCTCCGTCTGCAGGAAAACGCCGCCACACCGGGGGAGGTGTACCGCCATGTACTCCAGGAGCTCGTTCTGCGGGGTGATGGGGTAGCCAAAGTAGAAGCGGCAGCCCCCCCTTAGGGCCCCCTCCGCCAGGGCCTCGTTGCCCTTCATCATCGTCCTCGGCGCAATCTCAGGACCCTTCAACTAGAAACCGCCCTCCTCATGAACTACATGAACTACCGGTGGGTTGTCGCCGCCAGGCACTGGGGGGACCACCCCAGGTGCTCCGAGACTGCCCTGGCCGCCTGGATCACCTCGGGACCCAGATCCAGGATGCGGTCCTGCCTGAGCCAGGAAACGGGGCCCGAGACGCTGACGCCAGCTATGACCAGTCCCAGGTGGTCAAAGACAGGGGCGCCAACGCAACGCATCTCTATGACGTTCTCCCCCCTGTCGAGGGAGTAGCCCCTCTTCCTGGTGGAGGCCAGGTCCTTCAGGAACACCTGGGGGTCAGTGATGGTGTTCCTGGTGAAGGCTGTGAGGGTGTTCTCCCTGAGGAATCTCTTGATCCTGGACTCCGGCGAGTAGGCCAGGATGGCCTTGCCCAGGGCGCTGCTGTGGGCGGCAATGCGGGAGCCCACGCCGATCTCCATCCTCAGTCCCCGGGCGGTCTCCGAGCGGTAGACGCACAGCACCTGCCCGGAGTCATACACCCCCAGCTTGACCACAAGCCCGCACTTCACGGCGAGTTCCTCCAGGAGGCAGGCCACCTGCTGTCCAAAACCCATGCCCCGGATCATCTCCGTGCCCAGATGGAACACCTTGAAGGTCAGGTAGTACTTGCCCGTCTGCTCGTTCTGCATGGCGTAACCCAGCTGCTCCAGTGTCCTGATGAGCCTGTGGGCCGTGCTCTTGGCCACTTTGGTCCTGTTGGCCATATCGGTGATACCGCACTCCCTGGAGGAGGCTAGGTGCTCCATGATCTCAAAGGCCTTGGCGACAGATTGCAGTGACCCTTGGGGCTTCGATTTCACGAGTCTACCCCCCTGTCTAGGTGAAGGGATCCCCAGTCACTCCTAAAGGGGAGAATTGTACGGCGTGTCTGATAAATCCTTCCAGGCCTGTACCGCCAGGAGGAAAACTGTTCCCCCGGGGGATGCCTCCAGGCCCGCAAGCTAGGGCCCGGTGGCACCCGCCGATCTCAGTTCCTGGACCTCCTGGGCGGAGAAGCCCCCCTTCATGAGGACCTCCTCGGTGTGCTCCCCCAGGTGGGGCCCCCTCGTCTTGACCCTGGGGGGCGTCCCTGACGCCTTCACGGGGGAGTTCACCAGCGAGAGCATGCCGTAGAGGGACTTGACCTGTGTCACCACTTCGTTGTGGAGCACCTGGGGGTCGGAGAACACCTCGTCCAGCCTGTTCACCGGGGATACGCAGGTATCGCGGCGCTCCAAGGTCTTTATCCAGTCCTCGAGGGGTCTTGTCCTGAAGTGGGCATCCAGCTGGGCAATCACCCCAGGGTGTTTCTCCTGGGGCCAGTCGAAGCAGGGGATGAGGTCCTCCCGGCCGATGCCCAGGCAGAGTTCCTCCCAGAACTTCCTCTCCAGGGCTCCCACGGCCAGGTACCGGCCGTCTTGGGCCTCATACAGGCGGTACCAGGGGAGTGCCCCTGTGAGCCTGATCCCCCCTGGGCATGGCGACACCCCGGTGGCCAGGTAGTAGGCGGCGGATCCTGCCAGGAGGGCCACAACACTGTCAAGCATTGCCACGTCCACCCGTTGTCCCTGGCCCGTGTGCTCCCTGGCGGCCAGCGCCACCAGGATCCCCACAGCGGCGAAGAGGGCCGAACCCAGGTCCGCTACCTGGATGCTGGGGATCACAGGCCCTTGGCCAGTGGGCCCGGTAAGGCCCACCGCCCCTCCTAGTGCTGCGTAGTTCAGGTCATGGCCGGGCCTGCCCGCGTAGGGCCCGGCCGGGCCGAAACCCGTTATTGAACAGTAAATGAGACGGGGATTTGCCTCCTTTATTGCCTGGTAACCTATGCCCAGGCGCTGTGCCACCCCGGGCCTGAAGCCCTCCACCAGGACGTCGGCAGCCTGGGCAAGCCTTGCCACGACCTCCCTGGCCCTTGGGTTCTTCAGGTCCAGGGCGATGCTCTTCTTGTTCCGGTTGAGGAACTGGAAACTCGCCCCGTACTCCCCCATCATGGGCTCCAGCCAGCGGTAGTAGTCCCCCCTCCCAGGCTCCTCCACCTTTATGACCTCTGCGCCGAAGTCCCCCAGGAGCATGGTCGAGTAGGGTCCCGGCAGGAGCCTGGTGAAGTCCAAAACCCTGATGCCCTCCAGGGCCTCCCTCACTACTTGGCACCCCCCAAAGAGCTGGCCGGGTTCGATGGCCTGTATTCTCCGAATACCTCCCTGAACACCCCACATATTTCCCCCAGGGTTGCGCTGGACCTGACGGCCTCCATGACCGGGCCCATGAGGTTAGAGTAGCCCCTTGCGGCATCCCCAAGGGCCAGGAGGACCCGTTCCACCCTGGCCCCGTCTCTCCTACGCTTGAGGTCTGTGAGCCGTAGGACCTGGAGTCCCCTGACGTCCGGGTCCACGCGGGGCATGTTCTCCCTGGGCTCTTCCTCCACCCTGAACCGGTTGAGGCCCACGATGACCCTGGTGCCCGCCTCAACCTCCTTCTGGTAGCGGTAGGCGGATGCCTCGATCTCCCCCTGCATGTAGCCAAGCTCGATGGCCCTGGGGGCCCCCCCCATCCTGTCGATCCTCTCTATGTACTGCATGGCCTCTTCCTCTATGCGGTTGGTGAGGGCCTCTACGTAGTAGGAGCCGCCCAGGGGATCCACGGTGTCCGCCACGCCGCTCTCATGGGCGATTACCTGCTGCACCCTGAGGGAAAGGGTTGCGGACTCCTCCGTGGGGATGCACAGGGCCTCGTCATAGGAGGACACCGCCAGGGACTGGGTCCCCCCCAGGACTGAGGCGAGGGCCTGGATGGTCCCCCTGATCAGGTTCACCAGGGGCTGCTGGGCGGTGAGCATGGAGCCCCCGGTCTGGATGTGGATCCGGAGCATCATGGAGCGAGGGTCCCTGGCACCGAAGCGTTCCCTCATGATCCGGGCCCAAAGCCTCCGGGCGGCCCGGTACTTTGAGACCTCCTCGAAGAAGTTGCTGGTGGTGTTGAAGATCCACGATATCCTTGGGCCAAAGTCGTCGATGTCCAGGCCCGCCGCCAGGGCTGCCTCGATGTAGGCGATGGCGTTGGCGAAGGCGAAGGCCACCTCCTGCACGGCGGTGGAGCCAGCCTCCCTGATGTGATAGGCGCCTATGCTTATCACATTCCACTTAGGCACGTGACGAAAGCAGTAGGCGAAGGTGTCCGTCAGGAGCCTCATGGAGGGCCCCACGGGGAATATGTAGGTACCCCGGGCCAGGTACTCCTTGAGTATGTCGTTCTGTATGGTGCCGTCCAGGGCCCCGGGGGGAATGCCTTTTCTCTCCGCAGCCACCAGGTACATCGCCAGGAGCACCGCCGCCGGGGCGTTTATGGTCATGGATACGGTTACCTGGTCCATGGGGATCCCCTCAAAGAGCGCCTCCATGTCCTCCACGGAGTCAATGGCCACCCCCACCCTGCCCACCTCCCCCAGGGCAAGGGGGTGGTCTGAATCGTACCCCATCTGTGTGGGCAGGTCGAAGGCAACGCTCAGGCCTCGCTGCCCCTGCTCCAGGAGGTGCTTGTAGCGCCTGTTGGACTCCTGGGCAGTAGCGTATCCCGAGTACTGCCTTGGCGTCCAGGCCCTTCCCCTGTACATCGTGGGGTAGACCCCCCTTGTGTAGGGGTACTCACCGGGGAAACCCACGGCCTCCTCGTAGTCCATCCCCCCGAGGTCCAGGGGCGTGTAGAGCCGGTCAACCCTGATCAGGGAGTCCGTGAGAAACTCCTCCCGGGCTTCCGGCGCCTTCTCCAGGAGCCTCGCAGTGTTCCGGTCCCACTGGGCCATGGCCTTACTGAGACTTGCCATCCTCTCTGGGTCGAACACCCCAAGCCCTCCCCCCTCTCAAGTCTTCATGGAGCCGGTATCCTTCAGCCTGGCATGCCAGGACAGGGCCCTCCCCAGGAGATGCGGCTCGTGGCCGCCCTCCCTCCCGGCCTCCTCCAGGTACTCCAGTAGTCCAGGCCTAAAGCCTGGGTGGGCGCAGTGTTCGATGATGGCCGCTGCCCGTTCCCTGGGGTCAAGTCCCCTCAGGTCCGCCAGGCCCTGCTCCGTGACTATGACATCCACATCATGCTCCGTGTGGTCCACGTGGGAAGCCATGGGCACGACCCCTGAGACCTGGCCCTTCCTGGACGATGACCTAAGGAAGAAGGCGGAGACTAGCCCCTCCCGGGCGAACTCCGCTCCCCCTCCTATCCCGCTCACCACCTGGGTGCCCAGGATGTGGGACACGTTCACGTGCCCGTATATATCCACCTCTATGGCAGTGTTCGTAGCCAGGATGCCCAGCCTGCGGATGACCTCCGGGTTGTTGCTGACGTCTGATGAACGGATGATGAGGGACTGGCGGCACCTGGGGCACTCCAGTAGCCCCCGGAGGGTGGCCGGGGAGACCAGTAGCGCCCCGGTTGATGCCTCCCGGGCCTTCCCGGAGACTAGTAGCCTGGCGCCTCCTTCCTGGAGGACCCCAGAGAAGAGGGACAGGGGACCTGGCAAGGATTCAGAGAGGCCCGCCATGAGCCCGTTGGCCAGGGTTCCCAGCCCGGGCTGCAGGGGAGGCAGGGGATCCGGAAGCCTGCCCCGGGCCGCCTCCCTCCGGAGAAACGCCCCGAAGGCAGCAGCCATTGCCCGGGGATCCTCCCCAGGCTCGGGGAAGGCAGGATCTGGGTCAGGCACCTGGGACTCCACCACCGCCAGGATCCTCTCGGGGTCCACCTCAATCCAGGGCTTACCTAGCCTATCAAGGACCCCCCTGGCGGGCACCGGGCTCCCGTCAGGGGGATAGGCCTGCTGGTAGACATCGTGCATGCCCTCCAGGGCCAGGGGCTGGGCGAGGTTGATCTCCACAATGATTGCCTGGGCCTTGGAGAGTAGTGCTGGGGTAGCCCCAACGGATGTGGTGGGCACCAGGAACCCCTGGGCGGTCACGGCCAGGGCTTCCACTATGGCCACGTCTACCTGGCCGAGCCAGCCCGCCCTCACCATGGTAGGGAACCTGCCCAGCCTGAGGTCGATGTAGCGGAGGCTCCCCTCGTTGGCCTGGCGGCGGACAACGGGGTCCGCCTGCAGGGGGAGTCTCCGGGATATCACCCCAGCCTGGGCCAGGGCTGAGTCTATCTCCGGGCCCACGCTGGCCCCGGAGATCAGGGTGAGGTTAAGCCCGGGCTCTTCCCGGGCACGCCTGGCCAGGGCCATGGGCACCACCTTGGGGTATCCCGCCTGAGTGTAGCCCCCTACGGCAACGGTCATGCCCCTCTTGATGAGGGATGCCGCGCGCTCCGGGCTGGAAAGGCGCCTTCTTATCGCTCGGTTCCTGATGCATTCCCTGAGGGACATCTTAGCCTCCGCCTCTTATCGCGTGCTCCTGGATGTACCTGAACCCCGCCTTGAAGGCCTTGAGGTTCATCTGGACAGCGGCCTGGGGGACACGATGGGAGATGGCTCTGGCCAGGGCCTCCTCGGACACCGCCCGGGTGAGACCTGCCACCACCCCCAGGGCCACGATGTTGGCGGCAATGGCGTGCCCCGCCTCCCCCTCGGCAATCCCCGTAAGGGGAACCTCCATGAGCCGCACGCCAGGCCGCACCCGGGAGGTGTCCCGGACAAACCTGGGATCCACCATGAGGGTGGCCCCAGCCTTCATGCCCTCTTGGTAACGGTCAAAAGCCTCCTGGGTCATGGCCAGCACAAGGTCGGGGGCGGTGACCTCCGGGAGGTCGATGGGATCCCCGCTGATGATCACCTCTGAGCGGGAAGCACCCCCCCTGGCCTCAGGACCGTAGGAGCGTGCCTGCACAACATGCCTGCCCTCGTGGACCCCCGCCGCCTCGGCCAGGATGAGCCCTGCCAGCACCAGGCCCTGCCCCCCGGAGCCGCTAAGCCTGAACTCCCATTGACATACTCCCACGAATGAATTCGAGGGATTCCGGTTCATTGAGGGACGCCCGCCGAAGCAGGTCTTACTCCTTCTCCCCAAGGGTCGGATGCCCCCACCCTTAAAATATTCCGGGCAGCATTCAGATCCCGATCATGTTTTGCGCCACATACCGGGCAGGTCCACTCTCTCATATTGGAAGACAGATCATCCAATACGTGGCCGCAATCGAAGTAGGTCTTAGACGATGGATAGAATCTGGGAATTTCGACTACCCCCGCTCCAGTCTTGGCGCACTGGTGCTTGAGGATATTCACGAATTGGCCGTGGCCAAGATCGGAGATCTTTCTACCCCAGAGTCTTTGCATCGCCTTGAGGTTCAGATCCTCGACGCAGATCAGCGAGTACTTTTCAGCCAGTTCTTTTGCC
>JBFMCS010000050.1 GCA_040754315.1 Bacillota bacterium | reverse complement strand
CTTGAACCAGCGCCAGGCCGTCTGGTATCGTACGCCGTTTTGCTTTGCCCATTCTGACAGCTTCATGGGATTACTATAACATAGAAAAGCATAAATCACTGCACTATCGCCAGCAGTTAACAACCCCCTCGCTTTCTTGGTATTATCCCGTCTTATACCAAGTCCCAATCCTAGTTACACACCTATAGTCCTGCTCTCCCTCTCTTCGTGCCCCTTAACACCAGCGTGGCTTCATCCGTTACCTATGGACTGTCGAATCCGGTATGGTGTTACTGAATCTTGAGCCTCATTAATCTTGCTAATAATAGCCTGAAGTGCTTGTCCTCAGAAGTGTCCGCTAATGGCCCGGCTCTCGCCGGGCCATAGCGCTTGTTCATGCGCTGGGAGGTCTGAAGAAGTCTTGCAGCTGAGCAGGGTTGAAGGGAGGGAACTGTCTTTGTATAAACCCTGCACAGGCGTTGTCCTCGAGAGGCGGTATCAACTCCCAGTCACATTCGCCATAAGAGGTCATCACCAGCTGCGCTTCGGCCCACGTCTTCACAATGATGAAGGCGCCTACGGAGACCTCCACTCTCAACACGTTAAGGAACTGCTGGACAGTGCAGTCTATGATCTCCCAGGAAGACTCGGTCTTCACGCTGACCAGACCAATTTGCTCCGGATCGGGCCAGAACATGATGAGATCCTTGACGAAGAGTATAGGACACACTTCCAGGAAGCCCCGTGTTGGGATTCGAAGAGGGGTGTTGTTTACCAGTTCCACCAGGATCGTGTCTTTGACCCTGCAGGTGTTGATGGGGGTCGGATCCGTTCCGGGAGTAACCACCACAGTTATCTCAGCCGCGGGTGGGTCGGTATCCGGCAGTGGTGTGACCGTAAAGTCCTGTGGAGGTTTCTCAATGACGAATATCTGCGTCTTCCGATTCTGCTTGAACACTGCTCCCGCGCAAGAGATATCATCACCTGGCAGCCAGTTAACGATGAGTAGAGGATTCTGATCCTCGTCTACAAGAGGCAGTGTTAGACCTACCAATGCGAAATTCACGTTGCTGACAAATACCTGGCACTCCTTCTGTTTGCGTCCGTCGAGGATCTTCTGAACCTCAACGCATACGCACTCGCACTGAAAGTCTAGCGGCTTAATGGGCTTTTGGACTCTGGGAAAGTCGGGCAGTCCCATGCATGAGCCTCCCCTTTCTGTTGTGGTTGTTGACTTCAGTGCATCTTATGACGATTGGGTGTTGAAGTGTTCCTGGTTCTGGTGACATTTCTTAAGGAGTCAGCAGAATCTGTCAAAGTAGTGCTGTTCCCGAACCCGTATAGGCCACACAAGTAATGAAGCGCCACCCCAGCGGTCCCCCCTCTTGCCGCGGGGTCGCTGCCTTCCCTTTAACACAGATCCATAACGTTAGGTCAGCATAGGCGACGATTGGACCAGTAATGCAGGCAGTCAGCAAATGGGCAAGGAGTTCAGATTGCCGCCACCTTCGGTTAACCGGTAAAGATATTCCAGATAAGCCTGCAGGTGTTTTTGGTCGAGTCCGTGGTAGGTACCAGATATGAAGGCCTTGGCGTTGGATACCAATGTATGGCCCCAGCAAAGCGCCTTCTCAGTCTCTTTGTACGAGGAGATCACGCGTTCATGGACGTAGCCTTACTCCTTGAGCTGGGGATATATGTTCAGCCCATCAGTAGTGACAGTACATCCGGGTCGCAGATGTATGGTTGCGAATTCAAGTGCTGTCTTCTTGTGATACGGTCCACAACCAGTGCTTTGGCGTAAAGGGCTTCCCATTCTCGGCAGCTGATACCGCTATGTAAGCAGTGGCCTTATCGGTTCCGCGGCCTTGCTTACCGTTTGGGCCTCCGAAGAATGCCTCATCCAGCTGGGTGAGCCCGGCTAATTGATACCTCCAGTCCCGATGGGACATTGCAGACCTAATCTTGTGCAACATGAACCAGGCCGTAGGGTAACCGACATCAATGTGGGCCATCAAAGCAAGCGCAGACACACCCCTCTTATCCTTGGCTACCAAGAATATGGCCAGGAACCACTTTCGAAGCGGCGTACGAGTCTTATGAAACACGGTGCCAGCGGTAACGGAGGCTTGATAACTGCAGAACCGGCATTGATAGAGCCTACCGCGCGAGACGAGATAATGCTCTTTGCAGCCACAACGTGGGCGGACAAAGCCGTTGGGCCACCGGGCATCGAAAAGATACTGATAACAGGTCTCCTCATCGGAGAAACGTTCCTGGAACTCCAAGAAACTGATTGCCTCCCCACGGGCCACGGGATTCTCACCGCCAGCGAACTAGTGTTCGCTATATTCTACCACAGTACTAGCAGGAGGAAAGAGTTTCCTGAACAAAACTGATAGTCATCTTAACATAAGTGTCTCATCTGGCATAGACTGACACCACACACCCAGCGAGAGGAAGGGTCAACGTGTTTAGAGTCAGGTGCATAGGTGCTGAACGGCGAATCGGTTGCTGCAAGCCACGTTACATTTCGGACGTTGCCAAGGGCTATTGTGCCCACATTCGTAAGAGCCTGGGAGATAGTGTAGAATGTTTGTACCTGGATATCGGCGATAAGGCGGTTCCCGAAGCCATCGTCAGACTCAGAAACGCACGGAAACTGGATCTTCCGGTTGTCACGGTGGAAGGTGAGGTGGCCTCACAGGGCTGGTGGGTTCCTGCAGAGAGGGTGGTTCAGCAGGTGCGGGAGGCCATCGGCAAGCTGCAGGGACAGCAGTAAGGGTCCTTCTGGTACCAGGGGACACGGCAGCGGTCAGGCGAATACGCTGAACTGACAGGGTGGATTCTTGGGAGTAAGGGGAGAGCATCGTGCGTCTGCTGATCAGCAATGAGGAAGTTGGCTCCAAGACCATTCGTTTTCCGGATTCGGAATCCTTCCAGGCAGTGTGTCAGCTGCTAGGCATTCCCTTCCGAGAAGACAAGGCCGGTGGGGTTTTCTCTGTCTACCCCCCGTTGGTCGGAAGGCGGTGTCTATTGCAGGTGGTCTCGGAGACTGTGGGGGAGAAGGTCCTTCGATCTGCCATGAGCACGCAGGTGAGGAACGCAGAAAGGCTTCTTTGGATGTCCGGTGCCGAGACAAGGGTGGTTGAGGTTACTCCCGACAGCTACAACCCAGAGCCGGGCTCATGGGATCTGTGCATTATGGTGGCTGAGGGGCATACCGCGCTCGTCAACAGTGGGCCAGCCATAGGCTATCCTTGGTGGCACATGCCCTTCAAGAGTAGAGACCTCGCCCTCAGTCTGGTAACCGCCAGCCGCGGGTGGGGGGCGTGTGACATGCGGTTCTGCGGCACCTGGGGACTACCTGCCGAACTGAAACGGACGATCGCCCTGGCTCTACAGAACACTTCGGCGCCAGCTGCCCTGATCGCCGTGCCTCTGATGAATGGCATGGCGCACCTTGTGCTGGAAACGTTGGCACTTATGATGGTCCTAGGAGCCCTCATCTATTTCGATGAGCCACCCCTTCACGGAGGGGCCCTCGAGTTTGCCAGGCAGATATGTGCTGAGGAGACGGCCTCCTCTTCCCAGGCTCATATCAAGACGCCACACAGGCATCGAACCTATTCCTTGGCGTCGAGCCGGTCTGACCTTGGGCCTGAGAGATATCGGGTGCAGTCAGGCCAGATTGGTGGAGGCAAGAGGCCTTCGGGGGGTGCCTGGAGGGGCTCCTCCCTCAAGCCAATACCCCAATTCACCAGGTGGCCCCCAGCGGCTGAGTCGTTGTCTCATCCCAGATCAGAAGGACCCAACAAGGGGGAGAGCGCAGGGGGGATCGGCAGTGATGACGCCATTACGGAAGCCATGGCCCGAACGCGGAAAGAGGCGGAAGAGTATCTGGTCTCCCACGGCATGAAGCCCAGCGAAAATCTCATCAGGGAGTACACACTCTACCGGGAGCGTGCAGGACGGGTGATCAAGCGGTGACAGCGACTCAGAGGCAACCCATTGACGGGCTGGGAAGTTCCGTGGGCAACGGCATGCCGTGAGAGCCCGCTTGAGTGAGTGGGCGTACCTGGCACATCGACAACATGGGGAAGGGATGTAAAGGAGAGACGCCCTGCGCGGTGTGGTGCGTTTCTCCTTACACCTCTCCTGCGGCTTGACACTGAGCGCCACGCAGGCTCTCTAGGATCACCTCCTTGGTGCGCTGAAAGTAGGGCAGTAGAAAGCACGGTACCAGGGAAACCGTCCGGTGGCAGGACCTGCACAAGTACCTGGCAATGGCCACGCGGTATTCCCCTGCCTTGGTAAGCACATTGCGGAAGTAGTACCCGTGCCGTTCCAACCGAACCCCCGCACCACAGCACGGGCACTCCGGAAGCATCGGAAAACACTACGCACATGAACTCCTGGGCGTATTCCTCAACACCAACTTCAAAGTCCCATACGATCTGCATAACAAGCACCTCCCCAGCAGCTAGAGATACTGAAAGAATCTTAGCAAACTGGCGAGGCTTGCCAACTACTTCCGCTCTGCAACCACTTCCCCCAGATCCGGTACCCCTATTCTGCCAAACTACACGGGGCACAGGCTTCGGCTAGGAACGCGGGAACCTGCTCTTCAATGCTAAGGGTAAACTCCAAGCGGAGGACCCGCGAGGACCAGTGGATTCGCATGAGGGTGCGCAGTACGGCCTTTCGAAAGAAGGCCCAGCCGGTATGGAACTGGCGTATCCCCAATGCGTACCTCCAACAGCTGAGCCTCATTTCGCTACTCGACGATTGTTACCTTCCTTTGCGGCAAGGCTTCTAGCTCCCCGTGATGGGGTTACGCTCAAGGAAAGCCGTATGCGAGAAATCCGCACGTACGGTTTGGCGGGGAGTCGGAGGAGGAAACTCCTTCCACTTACCCTATGTGTGCCAGGTTAGAGTCTTGCTACCGCTTTTGCCCGGTTGAAGCGGCATAGCCAAAAACGGGAGGTTCTCGGTCTTATTTCCAACCAACATCACAACTCGTCATTGGATTATGCTGTTAAACCCCTCCACGTAGCGCATACATATATAGCGAAAGCCGAGCGGACCGCCCGGCCTTTCTTTTTGCATATTATACTGGTGCCGAGGGAGGGAATCGAACCCTCATGGAGGGCTACTCCACACGATTTTGAGTCGCGCGCGTCTGCCAGTTCCGCCACCTCGGCTACTACAATCTGTATGTTAGCACTCGAAAACCACTGTGTCAACAAACCGGCTTGCATCACGAACCTTCACGAAATGTCAATAGGCTGCCGTTTTCCTTCTTCCCGTTGCTTGGGCATCGAGTCGGCCCGCCTGCGATGACGGGAAGGTCACCACGTCCGCATTCCCGTCAGACACGTAGCGGTCTTCTGGGTTCTCACGAAAGTGATCCATCCACTTGTCCAGCTCGGACTGTATGGCCTGGATCCTAGGCAGCCTGAGCGGGTCAAAGGCCAGGCTGTAGGGAGAGGGCGCAGGCCCTGCACCCACCAGGAGCACACCCTTGTTAGTATATGCTGTCTCCTCGTATTCACCGCGGGCCAGCGCTTCGATATTGATGGGATACGATCCGTAGGGGAGGGATAGCGTATCCACAGTATAGCCGCCGGTGACTTCGTAGACGTGCTTGACGGGCAACGCCAGCTGGCGGGACACCTCCGATGAACTCAGGCCCCTCAGGTCCGAGTGGTTCCAGGTGTGGTTTCCCAGGTCCATTCCTACCTCGAGTATATAGCGCAGTTTCTCATCGGCAAGGGCGGGTTGCCCAAACGGGTGAGGCAGGAGCACGTAAAAGGTCGCTTCCAGCCCGAACTCCGGGTGCTCCCTGTAGAACTCCTCGAGGATGCCTACGGCGCACTGGGGATCTATTAGGAGTGTGTCCTCTTCCTCCAGGTAACGAAACTGCCCTGGTGTGGAATCATCGAAGGTGAGGATCACTGGAGAGTAACCCTTTGGCAGGCCTATGGTGCCGTCAAGGTAGTCTCTAAGGCTCACAAGCCTGTATCCCTCTTCATAGAGTGTCTCCAGGTCACTCCGGAAGTTCTGGTAAGTCCTGGCCCAGCGTTTCTCCTCTGGTCCCACCTCGTGGTATTCCAGGATCATCACCCGCCCGAGTTCATTGGGTTCATAGGGTCCCTCCTGGACACTTGGCACCGCCGGCGGAGAGCCGGTACCGTAGGCAACCATGTAGTCAACGGGGCGGGTGTACACATTGGCGGGATTCCATAGGATCCATTCTGTTACCCCGAGCTCATGTGCAGCCCTGATCTGTGCCTCCACCTCCACTACGCCGTAGCGGTGCCTCAGGCTGAAATCCTGGAGCCAAGGCCGCATTATGGCTCTTGCGCCCCCCATGCGTTTCCAGGCGTCCTCCAAGGCTCTCCTGACAACGCGATAGGGGTCCGCTTCAGGGTCCGCCAGACCGTATATCCCGGAATCGTAGTAGTGAGACGGGTAAATCATGGGACAGACATAGTCAACCCGCTTTACTATACTGGAGAAGTCCTGGCCAATCCCCATGTCATCAGAGGCACTGGTAGTGAACCCGAAGATGTCCGCGGAGACAGACACATCATACAGCTGGAGTTCCTCATACGCATAGTCAAGGAAGGCATTGATGGCCTCCACCCGTCCCATTCCCAGGGGGTTGTCCAGTACCGCTGGAGCCCCGGAGCGAGCCCTGGAATCTGGGAAACGCACGTAGTCATACTGGATCTCCTTAAATCCCAGGAGGGCTGCTTCCTTAGAGATATCCACGATGTACTCCCAGGCTTCCTGGGAGTAGGGGTTTAGCCAGTAGTACCCGGCTGCGTCCCTCCAAGGTTCCCCTCGGGATGTGCGTATGGCCCACTCGGGCTTGGCCTGGGCAGCCACGGGGTCCTGGAAAACAACTATGCGGGCAATGGCGAATATGCCCTTTGACTCCAGGTCTTCAAGGAGGGATGGGAGGTCCGGGTGGCCCCTGCGAATAGCATTCATCTCCAGGGCTGCCTGGGTGCTCACGGGATAGCTTATGTATCCCGTGTTGTCCTTGAAATCGATGACGATCGCGTTCAGATCGGTTTCTTCTACAAGCCTTATCAGTTTGCTGACCGTCTCGGGCGAGGACGCGGAGTAGGCCGTCATGTATATCCCTCGAACCTCCACGGGAACTCGAGTCACTGGTGGAGGACCAGGCTCCGGTTCAGGGTCTGCGGGGGCGGGAGGCGGTTCAATGGCCTTATCCGGTTCCGGGGTCTGGATGGTTTCGCCGCCTGTTAGGAACAAGCCGAAAACCCAAGAGGAATTAGCGAGAAGTGCCAGGTAGACGAGAAGGGCGACGAGGGTCAAGGCTGCGGGCGCCTTGACGGGTGCGTTGGTCTTCGGCTTCATTGATGCTCCTCCCAACCTCAGATTTGGACTGGCCAGATTCTTCCTGCCACGCATAGATATAGTACCACAGGAACACCCATCGGGGCCAGTTGGCAAGCGATGGATAGTCTGGAGGTTTATTGATGTCCCGGAGAGGACTGGCTGTAGCGGCCATCATGTGTCTTTTCCTGGCATTCTGCGCGCCTTCCACGAGGGGTGCACCCCGTAACGAGCCTACCCGGCTTGTGCTGAACCTGCCCGCGCTCACCCTCCGTGTCTATCAAGGCGAGAGGGAACTGTACTCCTACCCGGTGGCCATAGGGAAGCCCGCAACCCCAACCCCCGTAGGTGAGTTCACGCTGGTGACAAAGCAGGTCGACCCGTGGTGGATCCCGGAGCCCGGGGCAGCGCCGGTGCCCCCGGGTCCGGCCAATCCCCTGGGAACCCGGTGGATGGGGCTGGATCTGCCTCTGTACGGGATCCACGGCACCATCTCACCCAGTTCCATTGGGCGCGCCGTTTCCAAGGGCTGTGTCAGGATGCGCAATGAGGACGTTGAGAGCCTCTTCCGGCGGGTACAGGTGGGAACGGAGGTGTCCATAAGGTACGATCGCCTGGAGGTGAAGGGTGCCTTTGGCATCCCCACCCTAACACTCTACCCGGACGTGTATGACCGGCAGCCCCTGAGTGCTGGGGACATTGCCTTAGTTCTCCTGGAATCAGGGTTCTGGCTGCCCCCTCCGGCACTGCTCCAGGAAATACTGGCCTCACCCGCCAGTGAGGCCAAGGCCTACGTTTTGCGCCATAGGAACAGCTGCTCCCTGGTAGCCCTGGGAAGTACCCCCTGGTCTTGGCATGGAGGAATCGCATTCTCAGCAGAGAATCCCCTACGTGACGAAGGGAACATTCCAGCCGTACAGGCGTCAAGTAATTCGTGGACTCCTCAAGTTGCCTTGGTCCGGGCTAGTGACGGAAGGGAGGGAGCCCCTTGCGGGAGGAGGACGAGGTTCTCGTCAGAAGGGCGCGGAAGGGAGAGCCCAGCGCCTTTTCACTCTTGGTTTCCGCGCATGAGAAACGCATCTACAACCTGGCACTCAGGATGACCGGTAGCCCTGAAGATGCCATGGATGTGGCCCAGGAGGCCTTTCTCAAGGCCTTTACGTCACTCAGGGATTTCCGGGGAGACTGCAGTTTCTCAACGTGGCTCTACAGGATAGCCTCTAACGTGTGCCTGGACCAGCTGAGGAAGCGCCACAGGGTGGCCGTAACCAGTCTTGACAAGCCAGTGACAACATGCGAGGGCCAAGCCGGAAGGCAAGTGGCGGACCCCGGGGACGGCCCGGAAGAGATGGCGGAGCGAAGGGAGGTCCAAGATGCGGTCAGGGCGAGTATCGAGTCACTCCAACCTGAGCATCGCATAGTCATCCTTCTTCGAGACATCCACGGGCTTTCCTACGATGAGATATCCACCATACTCAACTGCTCCCTAGGGACAGTGAAGTCCCGGCTGAACCGAGCCCGTGGCTCACTGAGGCGGGCGCTGAGTTCGTCGGAACTTTTTGCACCTGCCAGCGTCACAAGGGGTGAAAGGGGGGTGGAAAGTGAAATGCCAGGAACTGCCCGGTGATATTTCCTCATATCTTGACGGTGAGATGAGCGAGACTGAGATCGAGTGCTTTAGAGAGCACCTTCGCGGCTGCGAATCCTGTCGAAGAGAACTCAAGGAGATGGAGACCTTAGTCACGGCATGCCGGGATCTGGGAATGGAGGATCCTCCCCCCGATTTCCACGAGAGTCTAGCCAAGGCCCTGGAGTCTTCAGGCCGCCAGGCAGGACTTC
The DNA here is from genome assembly GCA_040754315.1 of Bacillota bacterium. Lineage (NCBI taxonomy): Bacteria > Bacillati > Bacillota > Bacillota bacterium. Next base: position 14,392 of record JBFMCS010000050.1, on the reverse strand, counting down.
ACAAGGTTTTCGCCCTCTGGTCCGGTTCAAGGCACAAGGCACTGGTGGCAGTGGCGGCAGTGGCGGCCGTACTTGTGATGGGGGTTGCCTCAGGGACAATTCTCCAGCTACTCCCTATAGGGGGCATGGGCAGCACGGCCCAGGAGCCTGGCCGGGCACCAGCGCCAGTGGAGGATTCCCGGTCTGGATTAGGGGCTGATGAGTCCTACTCCAAGGAACTGGCGGAGATTGGGGAGGAATCATACTCTACGTATCAGGACTCAGCCCCTCAAGTAGGCTCAGCAACTGTCTCCTTTGACCGTAAGATCATAAAAAGCGCCAGCCTGCAGGTGGAGGTCCTGAACGAGGAGTTTGCCGGTGCCAAGCAGGCAGTGGTGAGTATCACGCTAGCCTCCGGGGGATACATCCAGGAATCGGCGCAGTGGGAGGCACCCTATGGGGAAAACGCCAGGTTCGTGCTGCGCGTTCCAGAAGAGGGTTTCTTGCCCGTCCTTGAGGAACTGCGCCGGCTGGGGAAGGTTACCCACGAGCAGGTTGGCGGGACAGACGTTACCGAGGAATACGTTGATGTGGAGTCGCGCCTGAAGAGCTTGAAGGTTCACGAGCAGCGCCTCCTGGATATCCTGGCCAAGGCGCAGAATGTAGATGAACTCCTGAGGATAGAGTCGGAGCTAAGCAGGGTGCGCTCGGAGATAGAGGGCCTTACGGGAAGGCTTAACTACCTGGGCTCTATGGTCGCCCTGGCCACCATTGAAGTCAATCTCGCCTCGGTGGAAGAGGTAACGCCAAAGGAGCCCACGCTCTGGGACCAGGTGGTTTTAGCGTTTTTGAAAACCCTAAAAGCGCTGGCGGATTTCGCCACCAAGACGGTGGTGTTCCTCTCCGGGGCTGCGCCTGTGGTATTGATACTTGTTGCGGTGTGGTACCTGATTAGACGGAGAAAGTAGCAAGAAGACAAGGCAAAGGACCGGGTGACCCCGGTCCTTTCTTTACCCGGTATTCCGTATCCCTGCGGCAAACGCCGCTTCCCTGGCCCCGGGTTGGTGGTGTCATCCACTATGGAGTACACTCCAGCGATGGCGGGTTAAGCCATCCCCCTCACCCATCGCCCCCTGGCCTCTAGACAACAGAAAAGGCGCCCTAAAGGGCGCCCATCTCTGTTTACCGGTACTGCCTACGCCTGGGCCCGTCGCCGTCATTGCGCTTTGGCCGTGCTTCGTTTACGGTTATGTTGCGCCCTTCCCACTCAGCGCCGTTCAGGCGGTCGATGACGTCCTGAGCGCTTTCGTCAGGCACTTCCACGAAGCCAAAGCCACGAGAGCGTCCCGTGGCGCCGTCCGTGGCAACGCGGGCAGCGATGACCTGGCAATACTGTCCCACGGACTCAGTGAGGTCTTCCTCAGTGACCGCCCATGGCAGGTTGCCAAAATAGAGAGTCTTAGACATGTCTCCAGTCCCCCTTTCGTTAAGGTGTACGCTTACAGGGGGCTGATGGGAGACACATCCCACCTTCAACACCCGGTTTACGCAGCACCATTATATGGGTTATGCCAAGAAAAATCAAGCTCCATCCGGGTTGCTGTCCGGGTTGCCTGCCTGCAGCACCTGCCCGGGCTGGGAGAAACAGCCCCATGCAGGGGCCCCTCTCACGGGAGGGAAGAATGCCAGCAACCCTTATTGGGCTGCCTACTTCGCCCATCCCCGGCCATCCAGGGTCCGCGCTGATGACGGGTAAAGGGCAAAACGCGATGGCCTGGCTCCCAGTTCCCCTGCATTCCTAGCACGTCCCGCCCTTTGAGGTCCTCTTCATCGGCACCCGAGCGGGCTGCAGCAGACTCCTTCCCACTACGCGGAAGAGGGGGGTGCGTAGCAGCGCCCCTTCAGATCCCCTGCCTGTGCTTGCCGTTGCCTTCACCCATCCCGGCCGTGCTTTGTTCATGCTGGTCTGGCGCCTGCCCATCCGGCGGTGTCCAAGCGGGCAATGACCTGGCGGGTTTCTTCCTTTGGCACTTCCACGAAGCCAAAGCCCAGGGTCCCGTACGGCATCCGTGGACGCGGGCCGCAATCACCCGGCAGTACTGGCCCACGGGCCCCGTGGGATCTTCACCTGTGACAGCCCAGGTGGCTGGTATAAAGAGTACTGGACATGCCCCCAGCCCCCCTTTACGCGAGGTTAGGCCTGAAGGGGGCCGGCAGGCACATATCCCATGTTCAGCACCCAGGCTACGAACGTCATCATGTGGGTAATATGCGCAGGAGCGTAATATCCATTCCATGCCGGGGCCATCGCGCGCCGCTCTCCCAAGGCACGACAAGCGAGCCCTGGCGCCCGGAGGTCGCAGTGCACCCAGGGTCATTCTCAGAGTCCATAATGCTTCCATCAACGGTAGTCCTTGGTCTTGGAGTTGTTATTCAGGCGCACAATGAGAGGCAATCCCTATTGAGTTGGGGAGGCAGCCTCCAAATACCTGCAGGTGTCACAGGCTCTACGGGGAAATCCTACTTGCAGCACCGGTGGGAGGGAGACGAGAGAAATGAAGAGAAGGCTGGTACTCATCGATGGCAATAGCCTGGTCAACAGGGCGTTTTTCGCGCTGCCCCCCTTCAGCACAGCCTCCGGGGAGCCCACCAACGCCGTGTACGGGTTCGTCACGATGCTCCTAAGGCTGCTGGAGGAGGAGAACCCCGACTGCGTGGCGGTGGCCTTTGACAGGAGGACTCCCACCTTCCGCCATGAGCAGTACCATTCATACAAGGCCCACCGGACCGGCATGCCTGACAGCCTTGGCGTCCAGATACCCGTGCTCAAGGAGGTCCTGGCGGGTTTCGGCATCCCCATATTCGAGATCGACGGTTACGAGGCCGATGATGTGCTGGCCACCATGGCCTCTCGAGCTGAGGGGGAGGGTTACGAGAGCCTCATCGTCACGGGCGACCGGGATGCCCTCCAGCTGGTTTCCCCGGGCATCAAGTGCATGCTCACGAAGAAGGGCATAAGCGAGACCAGGCTGGTGGGGGAGGCGGACCTGGTGGAAGAGTATGGCTTGGCACCCCACCAGTTCGTGGATGTAAAGGGTCTCATGGGTGATACCAGCGACAACATCCCGGGGGTTCCGGGAATAGGCGAGAAGACCGCAGTCAAACTGGTGAGGGAATTCGGGAGCCTGGAGAACCTCCTGGCTAACCTGGACAAGGTCAAGGGGGAAAGGCTCAGGAGCTCCCTGGAAAAATGGAGAGACCAGGCCCTCATGAGCCGGGAGCTTTCCAGGCTGGTCAAGGACGTGCCCCTGGAATTCCGGCTGCATGACTGTGAGCGCCGTCCCCTGGACAGGGAGTGCCTTGCGGCCATTTTTGAGCGACTGGAGTTCCGCAGCCTCATGGAAAAACTGGACTTGACTCCTGCCGCCAGTGCGGAACTGGCCATTCCCCCTGTCAAGGTCTTCAAGCCTGGGGATACTGCTCTGGCGTGGGATGGCCCCGTGCAGGTGGTGGCGGAGTTCTCTGGGGGCCATGGTCTCTTGGGCATTGGGGTATTCCCCTCCGGCGGGACGGGCGTATACGTCCCAGGGGACCTCGGCGAAACCGAGATCCTCAGGGCTGTGTCCCCCCTGTTCTCTGACAGCAGCGTCCTTAAGGATGGATACAGGCTGAAGCCCTTGCTGGTCTACCTGAAGGCCCGGGGGGTCAGACCGCAGGGGTTCAGGTTCGACGCTGAGCTGGCAGCCTACCTCCTGGACCCCTCCCGGTCCTCCTACAGGGTGGAGGATCTCGCCAGGGAGCATCTGGGATGCGGGATTACACCTCCAGGAGGGCTCAAGGATTCAGGGAGGGCAAGGAAGGGCTTTGAGGAGGTTCCTCCCCAGGAGGCCGCATCATACATGGCCCAGGTGGCCCTGGCCCTCCAGAGGATGAGGCCCATCATGCTGGAAGCCCTGGAAGGGGGGGGTATGGCTTCGCTCTTCGCTGACCTGGAACTGCCCCTCACCGAGGTGCTGGCGGACATGGAGATAGCAGGTGTTGAGGTGGACCCCGGGCAGCTGGAGGAGATGGCCAAGGATCTGGAATCCCGCATCCACCAGCTGGAGGCTGAGATACACGGGATGACCGGGGTGAAGTTCAACATCAACTCCACCCGGCAGCTGGGGGAGGTGCTCTTTGAGCGCCTGAGGCTCCCGGTGGTCAAGAAGACCAAGACCGGCTATTCCACCGATGCGGAGGTGCTTTGGCAATTGGCTTCCCATAGTGATGTGGCGGCCAGGGTCCTGGAGTACAGGCAGATGGTGAAACTGAAGAGCACGTACCTGGATGGACTCAGGGCTTTCATAGACCCCAGATCGGGACGGATCCACACAACCTTCCACCAAACCATAACGGCCACAGGCCGGCTATCCAGCGCCGAGCCCAACCTGCAGAACATCCCAATCAGGCTTGACCTGGGGCGCAGGGTCCGCCAGGTGTTCCGTGCCCGGGAGGGATGCCTCCTGCTCTCTGGGGACTACTCCCAGATCGAGCTGAGGATCCTAGCCCACCTGTCGGGAGATCCCGTGCTCATGGAGGCGTTTCACAGGGGAGAGGACATCCATACCAGGACCGCCGCTGAGGTGTTCGGAGTGGACCCCAAGAAGGTAAACCCGGAGATGAGGGACAGGGCCAAGGCGGTGAACTTCGGCATTGTATACGGGATAAGTGACTTCGGTCTCTCCCGGGACATAGGGGTCTCCAAGGCTGAGGCAGGCCAGTACATCCAGGGATACTTCCGGCGCTACAATGGGGTGAGGTACTTCATAAGCAACATCATTGCCGAGGCGAGGGCGAGGGGACATATCTCCACCATCCTGGGGAGGCGGAGGTTTGTGCCAGACATTAACAGCAAAAACCCCGCCCAGAGGGGCTTTGCGGAGAGGACGGCCATCAACACACCCATCCAGGGTTCCGCCGCGGATATCATCAAGCTGGCAATGCTGAGGATCCACCGCAGGCTCCGGGAGAGTAGGCACGAGGCCCGGATGATCCTCCAGGTTCACGATGAGCTCATATTCGAGGTGCCCGTGGAAGAAATGGAGGAGATCCAGGCCTTGGCGAGAGAGGAGATGGAGAACGCCTACCCCCTGGACGTCCCGCTGAAGGTGGATATTAAGAAGGGTCCTAACTGGTACGATATGAAATGAAGGGAATAAAGTCTCAGCGTAGAAAAGGTATCCCAGCCAAGATCACGGAATGCCGCTGTTAGAAGCCATAGACGTTCCAGGGGAGGGGACTAATCGTTGAAATTCCGGCATTTAATTCCCGCAGTCATCCTGCTATTCCTGTCAAGCACATTCCTGGGATGCTCCAATGCGCCACCTGGTACCGGGATTGCCGGCAAGGATGGGGAGCCCTCTGTCTTCCGGGTGCCCATCATAGGTGACCCACAGAGTCTTGACCCGGCATTCATCGCCGATGAGGTCTCACGGACGGTGGGCATGAACATATTTGCGGGCCTGTTGACTACCGACGAGAAGGGCAAGGTAGTAGGTGACCTGGCCGAAGACTGGGAGGTGTCCCCTGACGGCACGGTCTACACCTTCAACCTGAGAAAGGGCGTCCTGTTCCATAACGGCCGGGAGGTAACCGCGGAGGATGTGGCCTTCAGTATGAAGCGCTGCCTCGATCCGGCTGCGGGTTCACCCGTTGCCCACTTCCTCCTGGATATTGACGGGGCCGCTGAGGTCCTGGAGGGGACGGCCGAGGATGTCAGGGGCATCAGTGTTGTCGATACCCATAGAATAATGATCACCCTCTCGGAGCCACGGCCCTTCTTCCTGGCAAGGATGACCACGCCTGCGGGATGGGTGGTCCCCCGTGAAGAGGTGGGAGAGGCATTCCCGGCTTGGACCAGTGGCAAACCGGTGGGGGCCGGTCCCTTTGTCGTGGACGAGGTGCGCCCCGGTGACCGCATCATCCTGAACCCCTTTAACGACTACTATGGTGGAAGACCAGCGCTGGACACGGTGGAGATGGTGGTCGTGACGGACCCCAGTGTGGCGCTGTTCATGTACACCCAGGGGGAGCTGGACTACACACACTTGATGCCTGCCGAGGTGGTCCAGGTCAGGGAAGAGACTGAGCTCAGCAAGGACCTGAAGGAATACCCCCTGGCATCCACCTTCCTGTTGGGACTCAACAAGGGCAAGTATGAGCCCTTCAGCGACGTCCGGGTTCGCCAGGCGGTATCGCTGGCCCTTGACCGGGAGGAGCTCTGCGATGTTGTGTGGCTTGGCACACGCGCACCTGCGGCCGGCGTGTTCGCCCCGGGCATGCCTGGGTATGTGGCTCGCAGGTTCGAGGTGGACCTGGAGAGGGCCAAGGCTCTCCTCTGGGAGTCCGGGTATGAGGACCCCTCCAGCATGCCAAGACTCACGTTCACGGCTCCCAGCATCATGGAAGGCAAGGTCATGGCTGAGTACATAGCCCATTCCCTTCAGGAGGGGCTGGGCATGCCTGTGGGCGTCGAGCTCCTTGAAATGGGTGCCTTCCTGGAGAGACTGTACGCGTATGATCTCCCCATAGTCACCATGGGCTGGGTGGCGGATTACCTGGACCCTGATGCCTTTATTAACAGCCTTTGGCATTCCAAGAGTCCATATAACATGGTCCGCTTCGCCAGCACAGAGATGGACTCCATCCTTGAGGAGGCTGCCCGGACCCAAGACGAGGAGGAGCGGTTGTCCCTCTACGAGAGGGCTGAAGACATAGCCCTGGAGGATTGCTCCTGGATCCCCTTGTTCTACGGGAGGTCCACTGTGCTGGTCAAGCCCTATGTGAAGGGCCTGAGACACAACATGATGGGGGTTCTCCCCCTAGACGGGGTGACCATAGAGCGATAAACGGTGGTGAGTTGGTGAGCCATGCTATCGTTCCTGGCGCGCAGGGTGGCCGCGGCTCTCATCGTGCTCCTGGCTGCGAGCTTCCTAACCTTCGCAGTGGGTTACCTGGCGCCGGGAGACCCCGTCAAGCTGGTCCTGGGGTCCAAGGCTGACCCCGAGGCCGTGGAGCGCTTGAGCAAGGAGTACGGTCTGGACCGGGGATTCTGGGCCCAGTTCTGGGGCTACCTCGAGAGGGCCCTGGCTGGAGACTTCGGGTACTCCCACCGCTACCGTGGTGTAAGGGTTGGCGAGCTTCTCAAACCCACCATCCCAGCCACGGCGCAGGTCAGTGGGGTCGCTCTGGTCCTTTCACTGCTTGTGGGCGTGCCCCTGGGTAGCTTGTGCGCCGTGATGCACCGTTCCTGGCTTGACCGCGCGCTCATCTTCATCGCTTCCTTCCTCAGCGGGATCCCAGTGTTTGTGGCTGCATTTGCCGTCCTGTACCTGGTGCCGCCCGTGATTGGCCCTCTGGGAAACCGGTGGCTCGCCAGCCTGGTGCTATCCGGCTACCCTGCGGCGCTGTTCCTCAGGCTCACCCGGTCCTCCGTGCTGGAGGTACTGGCCCAGGACTACATCATCGCTGCCAGGGCCCGGGGCACCCCTACCCTCAGGCTTGTCGTGCGCCACGCCCTGGCAAATGCCATGCCCCCCGTGATCGCTGCGGCAGGTACCGTGGCAGGGGCGTTGATGGCTGGCACCTTCTTTGTTGAGCGTGTCTTCCGGGTTCCCGGGATGGCCTCCTTCGCCGTTAACTCGGTACTCTCCCGGGACCACCCGGTGATGCTGGCGGTCACCCTGTTATTCACCGCCGTGTACACCCTGGCCAACCTCGCCAGCGACGTGGCATGCGCCATGATAGACCCAAGGATGAGGAGAGGGGAGGGTGGGCCTTCATGAGGTTCCTACCGCCTCATGGCAGGTTGGCGCTGGGCGTGATCCTCCTGGTGGTCATGGCGGCCTGCCTGGCGCCGGTGCTCTCCCCCTGGGACCCTGGCTTTCAGGACCGCTCCTCTGTACTGGAATTGCCAGGCCCGCGCCACCCCTTCGGTACGGACCACCTAGGGCGAGACACGCTCTCCAGGCTCTTGTGGGGCTCCCGTATCTCGCTGACCGTCGGTGTGTTCGTGTCCCTCTTCTCATCACTGGTGGGAGCAGCGGTAGGCCTGCCCTCAGGGTACTACGGAGGGGCCATCGATGGTGTGGCCATGAGGGTGATGGAGGTGTTCGCCGCCTTCCCCAACATCCTCCTGGCCATCGCCTTGATGTCCGCCTTCGGCCCGGGGCTTGCCAAGGTGGTCTTGGCCCTCACCCTTGCCGGGTTCGCGGGTGCCTCAAGACTTGCGAGGTCGGAGGCCCTGCGCCTTTCCTGCCAGGAGTTCGTCATGGCGGCCAGGGTCTCCGGCACCAGTGATGCTCGCATCATCCTCATCCATATCCTCCCCAATTCCCTGGGGCCCTTGCTGGTGTATGCTACGTCGAGCCTGGGGTGGTGGGTGGCCGCCGAGGCTGGCCTCAGCTTCCTAGGCCTTGCTGCTCACCCCTCATACCCCAGCTGGGGCACCATGATCGCGGAGGCGGTGCCCTTCATGAGGACCCGGCCTCTCCTGCTCTGGGCCCCTTGCCTGCTCCTGTCCACAGTTGTCTTGGGCCTGGCCTTCCTGGGTGATGTCCTGGAGAGCAACCTCTCCCCCAAGTCCATGGCGAGGCCTGCCCGCCGCGGTGTGCCACGCAAGGCGTCCCCCTGACCAGAAAGCCCTTCGGGACAGGCACAGATAACCTTTCCCCTCCATACCGTGGGTATGACCGGAGAACCAGGGCATCACCCGTGAAACGGGGGGTCCAGTGTGGCAGGCCTCTATCTCCTCGTGCTCGCTGCGGTTTTGAGTGTCGACGGCTTCCTGGTGGGCCTCACCTATGGCATGAGGCGGATCCGGCTGCCGATCTGCTCGCGCCTCCTGGTGGCCTTCATCTCCGGCCTTCTCATAGGCCTGGCGCTCCTGGGGGGGCAGGCCGCCGCCCAGATGCTCGACCCCTCGCTCGCATCAGGCCTGGGCGGCACGCTCCTTGTGGTGGTTGGGGTATGGACCACCGCCACTGCCTGGTCATCCCGGGGCAATGGCGATTCTCTTCCCTACCTTGAGGTCCATCTTCCCCGGTTCGGCCTGGTCATCGCCGTTCTCCGGGAGCCCGTGACGGCCGACCTCGACCACTCAGGCAGCATCAACCTGGGAGAGGCTGGCGTGCTGGGGGTCGCCTTGGCACTGGATGCCTTTGGGGTCGGCTTTGGCGCGGGCATGGCAGGGGCCCCGGTGGTATGGCTTCCCGTCCTGACAGCCCTGGGCATGTATCTCTGCCTGGGGCTTGGCTTTCTGCTTGGTGCCCGGGGTTCGAGGATTCCCGCCAGCAGGGGACTTGGCCTGGCACCGGGGGGCATTATCGCCATCCTGGGTGCCATGAAGATACTGGGAGCCCTGCCCCAATAGGGCAAGGCCCCCAGTGACACCCTGGCTATGACCTCTTTGCCAAGCGTCCCATGCCGCCCCGGCCGAAGCACCCTCCAGGACTCCTGCTCTCCAGGACCGCCCTCTGCTCGGGGGTGAGCACTTCCATGAGATCCTCCCGGTGCGCCTCACCCAGGGCCTGGAGCTCCTTTTTGAGATCCTGCACCTCCTGGCGTTTGGCTTCCCTGGCAGCGGGGTCTGCCTCTTCTTCGACCCTCAGGCGCCACACCTCGGTCAGCCTTAGCCTGAGCTCAGTCACCAGGGGCGCCTTTTCCAGGATGAATTCCTTCTTCAGGGCCTCGATGGCGGCGGCCTGGGAGGAACTGAGTTCCAGGTCTCCCCAGAAACCGCCGGCGCACTCCGCTTCCGACCCGTCAACTTGCATGCCCATGCCCCCTGCAGGCCCGAAGGCCAGGGCGGCATGGGAGACCAGCAGTAAAGCTGCTACTGCCGCCCCAAGTATGATGATCTTCCTGTTCACCCTCTTCACCTCCTGTCACCAGGATAACCCTAAGATGTGTCAGGTTTGTGAAGGCATCCCGAACAAAAAGGGAACTAAGCGCTGGTGTCAAACTTGTAGCCCACACCCCAGATGGTCTTGATCTCCCATCCCTGGGCTGGCCGGAGCTTCTGCCTGAGGCGCTTCACGTGGGTGTCCACAGTCCTGGCGTCCCCCAGGTACTCATACCCCCACACATTCTCCAGCAGCTGCTCCCTCGTGAACACCTTCCCCGGGTGAGAGGCGAGGAAGTAAAGGAGTTCCGTTTCCCTGGGGGTCACCTGCAGTGTCTTACCGTTGATCCGGGCATAGTAGTCCTGGATGTTCACCTCCAGGTTCCCCCGGACGATGCGGCCGTCCCCCTGCCTATCCACGAACCGTCTCAGCACCGCTTTCACCCTGGCCAGGAGTTCCCGGGGGTTGAACGGTTTTGTGACGTAGTCATCGGCTCCCAGTTCCAGTCCCAGGATCTTGTCCAGATCCTCGTCCCTGGCGGTAAGCATTATTATGGGCACAGAGGATTCCTTCCTTATCTCCCGGCATACCTCCAAGCCATCCATTCCAGGGAGCATGATGTCGAGGATCACCAGGTCGTAACACCCAAGACGCAAGGCCCTCAGTGCTGCCTCACCGTCGATGGCCAAGGACACCTCAAGTCCTTCCTTCTCCAGGTACAGGGAAACGAGCTCAACAACGTTGGGATCGTCCTCCACAACCAGCACCTTCCAGCGCGTCACCAAGACATATCACCCCCGCAAAAAGGGATTGCCTGCGCGATTGAGTATACCATATTGGGTTAGGGGACTGGATAGAGCACATCCCGGTGTTGTGTCACAATCAAGGCACAGTTCGGCCGCTATGCTTTCCTCAGGGGGAAATACGAGTGCGAAAGAACCTGATGAGCCGGCTGATGGCCGCAAACCTGCTGGTCATAGGTGTGACCGTGCTTGCCCTTGGCTTCGTGTTCCTGGGGCTTTTGCGCCAGTACATCTACTCCTCCCGGGAGGCCGACCTGATAGCCAAGGGACAGGAGGTGTCCCGTCTCACCCTGGACTACCTCAGGGGCGAGGTGGATGAGGAGACTGCCACGTACCTCCTTGACTCCCTGGACAGGATACTCGGGGCCCGGGTGTGGCTGGTGAACCGCCGTGGCCTCATAGTAATCGAGTCCAGGCAGGGGCATTTCCGGGGTACTCACCTTGACCCCGAGGATCTAAGGCAGGTGATGAACGGAGAACCCATTTCCAGGATCCACATGATGCCGCGCTACGGCCGCCAGGTGATGACGGTCGCCGTCCCGGTTGTGGACCCAGAGGGCGGGGAGGTGCTGGGGGCCCTTTTCCTTCACGCACCCCTGACAGGGCTCCATGCCACCGTGGCTCGCTACTTCGGGTTCCTGCTCCTGGCGGCCGCCGCCTCGCTGGGTCTTGCCACCATCCTGGGATATGGCCTGGCCAGGGGCATAGCACGCCCGCTGTCGGATATGACCCGGGCCGCCGGGAAAATGGCCCAGGGTGAGCTGGATACCCGGGTGAGGGTGCCCGGGGGTGACGAGGTGGGGGAACTGGCAAAGTCCCTGAACCACCTGGCCACTAGCCTCCAGGGGACAATAGGGGCCCTGACAGAGGAGAAGGCCCGGTTCCTGTCCATGGTGGCCAGCATGGAGGAGGGCGTCGTGGGCTTTGACCCCAGGGGGAACCCGGTTTTCCTGAATGACGCCGCCCGGCGGCTCCTGGGATTCTCCCAGGCGCCTCCGGAGGTCATCACGCTGGTCCAGGACGTGCTGGCTACTGGTGAGCCCGCGGGCATCTCCCTGGACATCAGGGCGCGGAGGCTCAGGGCCCAGGCGTCTCCCATCCGGGTGGCGGGTGGCGGGGCCGTCGTGGTGCTGCTGGACGTGAGCGAGGCGGACAGGCTTGAGCGAATGCGGAGGGAATTCACGGCCAACCTTTCGCATGAGCTCCGCACGCCGCTAACCGCCATGAGGGGCTTCATCGAGCCCCTCCTGGACGGTACCGTCACGGGTGAGGATACGCGCAGGCGCTACCTGGAGATCATACGGGCAGAGACAGAGAGGCTGGGACGGCTGGTCAATGACATGCTGGACATGGCACGGCTTGAGGCGGGGAAGGCCCAGCTGGACATTGCCAGTTTCTCCCTGGCCAGCGTTGCGGGGTCAGCCCTGGCCAAGGTGTCACCCGGTGCCTCGGAAAAGGGTGTACGCCTTGAGGGAGGGGTTCCTGGCGTTGACGTTATGGGGGACCGGGACAGGATAGAGCAGGTGCTCCTGAACCTCTTGGATAACGCTGTGCGCTACACCGCCCGAGGAGGCAGGGTGACCTTGGACGCCGAGGTTTCGGAATCGTCGGTGACGGTGACAGTCACCGATACCGGGGTGGGCATAGCGCCGGAAGAGATCCCTCTCCTGTGGGATCGGTTCTACAAGGCGGACAGGTCCCGGGGGAAAAAGGCGGGGACGGGTCTTGGCCTTGCCATAGTGCGCCAAATTGTGGAGGCCCACGGCGAGCGGGTTTGGGTTGAGAGCGAGCCCGGGCGGGGTTCAATCTTCGCCTTCACGCTGGCCCGGGCGCCCTGGGATCCAGCGAAGTCAGGGCCCTAGCCCGGTACCCCCAGGCCATCATGGTTCAGGTGACAGGGGGATCTGCTGAGGGCGAGCCATGGCTTGATGCCAGCCAAGCCGAGGTACTGCACCGGGTAGTGGGGGAGATTGAGGTCAAGGCGCTCTCCCATGGCTACACCCTGGCTCAGGGCATGGTTAGAGTGCCCTGTCAACCCCACAAGGAGCGTGCCGGCCAGCCATCCCAGGGGGCTGCCGGCATCCCTTCAAGGCTAGGCCCTCGGGGGGGCCATGGGGGTGGATGTGATGAGGACTGCGGCGGAAGCAGGCATGCCCCTGGGCTTCCCGGCGAACCCCCACCTGGATAGGTATCGTCTTCCTGGACTAGATGGGGTGTGGTCCTGGCAGCCACTCCCGGGGCGTCCCTGGCGGGATAGGGCCGAGGGGCGTGCCATCAGGAAGCCACAGTGGGCTCAAGCCCTCATACAATTCCCTGGGGACTAACCGGGGCTTTGAGACGGCATCCGCCAGGGGCACCGATACGATATCACGTCCCCGCAAGGCAACCATGTGACCGAACATGCCCTGTGACGCCAGTTCCACCGCCGCCAGGCCGTACCGGCTGGCCAGGAACCGGTCAAACAAGGTAGGGGTCCCGCCACGCTGGATGTAGCCCAGGATTGTGTAGCGCGTCTGGATGCCGCTAATCCGTTCCATCTCGTCCGCGATGATCCGGGTTACCCCACCCAGGAGGGGGTGCCCGAATTCGTCCACCGTCTTGTCATCAGGCAGCCCCTGGTGCCCGTCCCTCTTGACCCCCTCAGCCACCACGATGATGGCATAGGTGTATCCCTGCCGCTTCCTGTTCACCAGGTAGTGGGCCATGCTCTCCGTGTTGACCTCCACCTCTGGGATGAGGATCATGTGCGCGCCTGCCCCGACCCCGGCGTGGAGGGCGACCCACCCCGCGTCCCGCCCCATGACCTCCACCAGGACCGCGCGTTCATGGGACCTGGCTGTGGTGTGGAGACGGTCGATGGCTGCCATGGCAACGTTAACGGCGGTGTCGAAGCCGATGGTGGCATCCGTGGCCCCGACATCGTTATCTATGGTCTTGGGTATGCCGATACACCTTAACCCGCGGTCCTGGAGGTGTGACGCCGCCCCCAGGGTATCGTCTCCCCCGATGGCCACCAGTGCCCCGAGCCCAAGACGCTCGGCGTTCTCCAGGGCCGTGCTCGTTGCCTCGGGGCTCCTGGCCGGGTTGGTCCTGGAGGTGGATATGAGGGTTCCCCCGATGGAGGCTATGCCCTCCACGTCTTCCCAGGTCAGGGGCACCGCATCCCTGGTGAGCAGCCCCTCCCAGCCCTTCCGTATGCCAAGCACCTCGTAACCCTTCTGGGAGGCTCCGGCCACAACGGCCCTTATGGCCGCGTTTAGTCCCGGGCAATCGCCCCCGCCCGTCAGCACGCCCAGTCTCAATGGTGTCGCCCCCTCGTTTGGTACTAGTCCCATGATGCCTGGAAACCCTCCGCCCTATCCGCGACAAGTCTCCACGCCTGGGAGCCAGATTGGGGCATCCGACCCTTGGGGAGAAGGAGTAAGACCTGCTTCGGGAGGCGTCCTTCCATGAACCAGAATCCCACGAATTCATTCATGGGAGTATGTCAACGGTTTCGAAAAGGGGACCCTTAGATCCACGTTCCCGAACCTACTTAAGGAAGGAGACTTCCTTGTGGTGAAGAATCTGGCATTGGTGTTCCTGATCCCAAAGGTGATGTGGGGTTGTTAACTGCTGGCGATAGTGCAGATGCTTTTCTATGTTATAGTAATCCCATGAAGCTGTCAGAATGGGCAAAGCAAAACGGCGTACGATACCAGACGGCCTGGCGCTGGTTCAAGGCAGGGA